>JBDNIP010000199.1:0-3902 GCA_041688245.1 Algoriphagus sp. | reverse complement strand
GTGACCGACGTAAATGGGGATGGATTAGCAGATCTAATTGCAGGTCGAGGACATGATTACGGACTTTCTTGGCTCGAGCAAAAGAAAAACGGGACTGAAATCACCTTTATCACTCATAAAATCGATCCTTTCAATTCCCAATACCATACGATGGAATGGCTCGATCTGGACGGCGATGGAAAGATGGAGCTCCTAACCGGAAAGCGCTACCGCGCCCACAACGGCAAGGATCCCGGAGGAAAAGAGGATGCAGGCTTGTATTATTTCCAATGGAATGGCAATTCGTTCACCAAAAATATAATTAGCTATGGCCCTCTGGGTGAAGGCAAAGGAACCGGCCTTTACTTATCAACTGGCGACCTGAATAAAGATGGCAAAACCGACATTGCAGTGGCTGGAAAGGATGGTTTGGTGGTATTTTTTCAGAAATAGAAAAAAACCAATTTTATGCTTAAAAAAGAACTAGAAACGCGCCAAAGACACGCAACCTAAATCCAGGATTACCGTGAAAGATAAACTAAAGATTTTTCTCAAAAGTAAAGCAATCTGTAAACCATATTTATTTTCTTATTGTGAAACCCTACAAACTGTTAGCATTTTTTGCACTTGTGTTATTTTGGGGATGTGATGATGATGTGACAGAACCTGAATTTGAATTTGCTCCAAGAGATGTGTCAGTGAAGGTAAAGGGCAATTTTACCATTGACCAAGTTTTTGATTTTATCAATAGTTTCGATCATGAAGTGAAAAATATCCACTCGCTAGTTTATACTTCAACCCTACCTTCAGATAGTTTGACGTATGTGCTAAACTACTTAAATGCTAAGACCTACACCAATGATGGGAATGCCTGGTTTGTCAATGGTTATTTACGCTATGATACCAAAGCAATCACAATTTTGCCGAAGTTATTTGGGATGACTGACAGAAGCAATCAGAAGGATTGGCTAGCTTCTATGGAAAAGCTGAGTCTAAGTGAAAATACTACTCGAGAAGGTGCAGGAAGTGTTATCTTTTTTCAGGTTCCTGTTGGGAAAGAGAAAGAATGGGAACGGAAGTTTGAGAATTACGATTTTGTGGAATGGGCGGAATTGAATTATATAATCCAGCTTAATCGATGGCCGTAATCTCGGATAGTACTATCATTGAAGAATTGCCGTTTTTTAATATGTTCACCGTTTTATTAATAAGACAGGCCATTCAAAAGTAAGATCTATTAATAATGGATTCCAAAGCATTTTTTAACTATTCAGTTAAACATCAGCTTTTTGAAAAAGAAACCATAATAAACGCAAAAAGAGATAGTGTTAAGCTTCAAGGTGAATTTGCACAAGCCAAAATGGAATTTGATGGTCAAGAAGTAACTTTTGCAACATGGCGGGTATTTTTGAGCACTTTTACAGTGCGATCAGCTTGACTTTTTGTACAATGTTTTGAAGTCTTATTTCTATTAACTAATCCAGTGTTTTTATCTACATCATAATCCAAATAGAATACTTCAGTATACTCGAGTTTTAGCCCTTTATGCATTTTATATGTAATGCCATGCAATTCATCAGTAAGATGATTTTCTCTTGTCAATAATTTACTGGTCTCCATACGATTAGTCTTTAAGGTTCTACCACGAATTTAATGGAGAAATCAGAATTTAGGTATTGTTTTAATTTAGTTGATTCTTCTAAATCGCAGTAAATCAGCCAATAAATGGTTTCAGCAAAACGCGCGTTTCATTAAGTCACTTTATTTATATGTTCCACTAACTTAAGGGTAGAACCGTTTTTGGAAGGCTGATTCATGGGGAAATCTGTAATATGATTGGAAAACAGCAAAATCTTTAGGCGCTAAACTTCCAACCCAAATTTCAAATAGATCCGCTTCTGTTCTTTTCCAACTGTTGCGCTAAAAGCATGTACTTCAAAATCAGCTTTTCCGGACGGATCATTTCCTCGAAAATAATTTTCAATTGAAAGGTTCTCAAAAGCTGAGTCAATGTCTGTGACTTCAATACCAAAATTTTAAGTCAAGTCTTTAAGTTCCTCATTAGCTTTATTCGTAGACGCGATTTCAACTCCGTTCGAAATTCTCCTTCTAGTTTCATATAGAAATCCTTGCACTAAAACGATACTTTCGATCGTATTTGGGAGTTGAACCATTCTATAATTGCTTAAAAGCAGAGATGAGAAATGGCTTCAAAAATCCCCAATGATTGGGAGAAAAAAATTAAAGTACTCGGGAAGTTTAACTGTAGTTAGACATTTGGAGAAGCTAAGCCCTCATGTTAGTATCGTTTGATCGCTAGCCTTGCTGATCGAAAGGTAGTTTGGTGATTGACGACGGATAATTTCCTTTTCCCAGTATTTCGGAACTGACTGTCGTTTGAGCACTGGACTAGAAATTTACAATTCATACTATCCAGCAACGTTGGGTTTTTTAGATCCTCCAAGGCCAGGCATAAGTTTCACTTCAACTCGTACAAAGAAACCGCCCGCTTGCAAGAATTAAGTGTAATTCCATAAAGTCTCAGGCTATCGCGCAGTGTATTTACAGAGCTTACATTCAATTGAAAGGAATAGGTAGTTCCGTCCTTTCCTTTCTCGACAAAGAATCGTCCGAGTCTCTTTTCTTGAGTGAGTATTTCTGCTAGCTCGGCAAGACTGTACCCGTCTAGCTTGATCTGAGTTCGATTAGATTCATTCCTTTTTAAGATCCCGTTTTGTGGAGTATACTTATACTGATCTAGTTGATTCATAGCAATGACCTCCAAGCAGTTGCCAGTCTGAGTTGAGGAGGATTGGGTAGCGATAAATTCAACCTGCTGATCCAGCTGTTGCCAGATTTAATCCAGCAGAGTTTGATCCAGTGCATCAGTGGTAGTAATCCTCAGTGTAAATATATCCTCCCCAAATTTACGGGCAATCTTAAACTCAGCTTCGGGCCAAAGTTCGGTAAAGATTTCCCCTAAGGTTCCTCCCGTGTTTACCTTATAATAAATCGCTTTTTACCTTTTACTGGTGCATTTGGGAATGTACATTTAAAAGAATCATGCAAGCGACAGAATGTTAGGATTTCGCCGCTTGATTTTTTTTTTACTGGATACTCGCAGGAGCAATGTCTTCCACGCAAGTTGCTGAATCAGCATTGCAGCAAGCATAAGATCCTTCACCAGAGGACACCGTAGAGCCTTTGACAGACCAAAGTTTTATCACAAGAAGTCATAATTGAGTCCGGAAGGTACAGCCAGTAGTCCCTTCTCCGCCAGCAGCACAGACTGCGGGCAAATTTGTGTAAGAAAATAAGAATATTCCTAGGCACAGGAAAAGTGCGATTCTGTTTTTCATGCTTAAACGTATTTTGGTTTTGATTAAGAAATTTTATCTCACTCAAGATGATTCAAATTTACAATCAATCACTTTTTGAATAGTTAATCTAGTTTACAAACCAACTAAAACTAGCTTAAAAAAAATCTGATTATCCGCAATTATACCAATAACCATATTTTCTTCTCTCTACTGGCAAAAAGACCCGCCAAGGCGAGGCAGTCCAATAGCGTCCCGGAAGTCATCGGGAAAACTACTCGCAATGCGAGTGTTCCCCATATATCAGGTTACTTTTTATCTTTTACTGGTACAAATGCGAATAGCTATAAAACCCAAGCTGTACTAAGTCGGACGCATTACACTTTTTTGATTTTTTGGAATTTGTGATTCCAAGCTTTGCACAGTCCATGGCTTTGCTGCTCTTGGAGACGAAATCAAAGATTGGCTTCGGTAGAATTTCACTACTTTGCCGCAGTTTTGATCCTAACCCATCCTTATGAGGTACCTTATTTTAATTCTGCTGATTTCTGGCAGTTTCTTTACCAATGTTCAATCCCAGGATTTCCCATCTCTTGATAAAAGCCC
>JBDNIP010000198.1:0-2893 GCA_041688245.1 Algoriphagus sp. | reverse complement strand
GCATCGGGATCTAGGACATAGACTAATCTGGAGATAGCCAATTCTTTTGAAAAATAATTTGTAGCCAGTCTGCGACTATTTCCACCCATCTTCAGAATTTTTTCTGGATTATCAGCTAGTTCTTCAAGTTGTGCAAAAGCCTTATCAAGCTTACTGGGCAGGCAGGATATTCCCAAATGATTGGCTTTCATCAAGTCATAAACCCATCCTTTATGGTTGATGATCACAGGCTTTCCGGCAGCAATGGCATCAAAGAATTTATTTGGGCTGTTGGTCTTCAATACTGGAAGATGAGCGAAGGAGATCCAGGCAAAATCTGCCAAGGATAGCACCTCATTCACACTGGCCTTATTTCCAAACGGAATGAAAATGACGTTTTCAAGACCTTTTTCCTGAGCGATTTGCGCTAAATATTCTCGGTGGCTCCCTGCGCCCATGATGAGAAATTGCCAGTTTTTACTTCGTTGAAAGGCTAATTCTGCCAAATCGATCAATTCTTCTACAGCATTCACTTTCCCCAAGGCTCCAGTATAAGCAATCGTAAAGGTCTCTTCCAGGCCATACTTTTTAAGGAGCTTATCAGATTTTGGCATGGGTTGGAATTGCTCCAAGTCCGAGAAATTTGGAATGAGATGAAGCGTACTTTGTGGGCTGATTGTACGAAGATGATTGGCGATCCCTGGGGACAAAGCCACTAGGGACATTGCATTTTGATAGATTCTTGCTTCGAGCTGTTGAAGGTATCGGATTAATAGCGGGTTTCGAATCGCTCCAACTTCAATCGGAGCCTTTGGCCAAAGGTCGCGTACTTCAAAAACATAAGGAATCGCCATTTTCCTCTTTGCCCAAAGACCAATTAATCCAGTGGTCAAGGGGGTGGAACTGATATACAATAAGTCTGGACGTTTGAGTTTTTTTAATAAAAGCTTACTCTTTTTGACAAAATCTAAGAAGGCCCAAATCCGCTTCAAATAGATGAATTTCTGATCATATTTTACCGGAAGGTAATGCACCTTGATTCCGTCTATCCAGCGCTGATCATAGGTGGGATTGTTTCCAGTAGTGATCAGTTCTACGTCATGTCCTGCCAGAACAAGGCCTTTGGCAAGATGATAAGAGCGAACTGCTCCGCCTTCTTCCGGGGTTTTGAAGTACTGATGGATATAGATGATCCTCATAGCTCATTCAATTTGGCCCATTCTGCCAAAAGGAACAAATTATAGAGTATTAAAAAATGATGTTTGGACGCTTGCTCGGGACTTTTTGATACCGCTCGCATCTCTTGAGGCATCAATTCACCATGGGTCTTTTCAAAATTCTTAAGCGTAGCAAATACCCTTTTTGAAACCGGACCGTCAATCGAAAGCCACTCTTCGAGCGGCAGCCCAAATCCAAATTTTTTCCGCTTGGCGATCCAACCTAAGTCCAAGTTCTCCAAACAGCCCTTGATCCAGACTTTTCCTTTCAAATCCTCTTCGTTCGTGACTTGATTCCAAAGATCGATCATCCCCGAATCTAAGTAGGGCGACCTACCTTCTATTCCATGAGCCATTAGTGCATTGTCTTGAATCTGAAGTATATCTTGGACTAAATAATTGTGGCGATCAAACTCCAAGGCACTCTTATAAGAGAATTCCTTTTCTGGAAACAGTCGCTCATAATCGCCAAAAAGGTCTTTCGGCAGAGGCATCAATGAAGAAAAATTAATAAATGTCCTTCGAGAATCCGTGTGAATAGCGCTGAAAAATTTAATCCACTGCCTACTTAGCGGAAGTTTTTTGGCCAAAGTGTTCATTGGGAGTAACAATCCCTTTCTTTTCAGATAAAAATCGAAAGCGGTATGTCGCTGATATCCGCCCCAAAGTTCGTCCGCTCCAGCACCGGAGATTAGTACCTTTATCTCCTTATTTGCCTCTTTACCAATCATCCAAGTCAAGAATCCCGCAGAATCACCAACAGGTAAATCGATACTTTTCACATACTCATCCCAATTGATCAGAAACTTCTCCTGATTTATGTGAATCAAGTGATGATCTGCCGGAAACTGCCGTAAAAATCGTTTGGCAGATTCACTGTCTGAATATTTTTTTTGATAGGAATCCTCCAGTCCGATAGTAAATACGGGAAGTTTAGAAGCTGATTGCTTATACCAAATCGCATATAGCAAAGAGCTATCAGCTCCGCCGCTGAGCTGAAGTCCCAAGGGAACGTCTGCATGAAACTGATTTTGGACTGCGGATTCTAGTCGGGTTTTGAATTCCTCCGCGCTTGGACTCATTTTATTCTCTTTTGCATTCCCGATAGAATTCCAGCGAAAGGTTGAATACTGAGAAATGGTACTCGATCGATCTGGCTTCCATTCTCGAATCTCTCTGAAAAATGTTTTGCCTGGCAAAGGTGCTCTCAGATAGAAATAATGATTGAATTGCTCTGGATCTAGGGTTGAAGACTTTAATTTTCGAATTCCTCGAGTATCAGATGAGATGATCAGACGATCGGCATCTTGTGTGTAGAACAGGGGTTTTTCGCCATTCTTATCTCTGGCGACTAGAATGGATTTTTCGACTGTGCTTCCAAGGATAAGTGAGAACATACCCTCAAGTTTTTCTAATCCTTCGACTCCAAAAAGCCTTAACCAATGCATCAAAACCTCAGTGTCGGAATCGGAAATTAGATCAACACCCATTTTTTGGACTTGTCTTCCAAGGTCTTTATAATTATAGATCTCACCATTCCAAGTCAAAAAATAGTTGCCATCAGGCGACCAAAAAGGTTGATCTGCATTGGGTCCAGGATGGATTATTTTCAATCGATTCACCCCAATCCAGATTCCTGGCCAAGGGCTGAAAGTAGATTCTTGGTCTGGACCCCGATGCCTGCCAGCAGCTAGAAG
>JBDNIP010000197.1:0-7787 GCA_041688245.1 Algoriphagus sp. | reverse complement strand
TGGCAATCGCCTTTATCTCTCTTAAAAAGGTTATTTCGATTGAGTAAAACACCACGGTAAGGAATGCTTTTGTAATGGTTCAAGCAGATTACCGCTGGGTATTGAAAGATTTTTCTGACAGTCCTGATCTCCAAAAATTCATAGATGGAGAGGCAGGTAGCCTTCTCCAACAGCAGCAAAACCATTGCTTTTTGAATTCCCACTACCGCAACCGGGGAGTGATCTAAATTAAGGACTAAAACCCTATTTTCCATATTTCTCAAATAAGTTTTGAGATTCTAAAACGACCTGTTTGGCAGGATTGTTTTTCAAAAAGGTCAATCAAACGTCAGAGTCAGTCACATACATCCAATTATCCATCTACATTACTTGTTCTGCACCGAGGTTCGGGGCAAAACACTTTTTATCGGTATAATTCGGTAAGTAACATCGACTCACTAGCTTTAAATTCCTCCTGTGCAATCTCATCCTCTCTGGTAATTTGTCAAATTTCCAATGAAAACCTGCTATCCCGAATAGTGAGGGAAATACTTGATTTTCATCCAATCCGACTATGCTTCTACCGCGTAGCTGAAAGGCAACAGTGACAAACCTTAGCGCTAAATCAATCAATTGAGCTCGATCTGCGCAATCGCATGACTCCGAACTGAACTAGTAAACTCAATATGGTCTCTCCAATTGAAAAGCTCCAAATCAGAAAAATGTAACCTACTTTCAAATAGCAAGAACAAAATGGCACTTTTATAACCGATGTCCGCAAGCTGACTAGAGCCTACTTGAAAATCATCATTGAGGCAAAATTGGTAATCAACAGCAGGTATTTCTTTAAGTAATATGGAAAAAGTATAGCCACTATTACCTGTATCTTCATGTAATATGTTGAGCCATTCCTGATCATCACTTATGATTATATAGTTGGTAGCGTTCCCCGAAAAGTGACTGTGTGGTTAATGAAAAGTCAAAAGCAGACTGCTTGTGAATGTAGCGTATCGTATTTCTACAAATTCAAAAAATCAGTCAAAGGCAGTTCGCTGAATTTCTCTTTTCGCATCTTTTTCCTTCAAATCCTGTCGCTTATCGTGTGTTTTCTTTCCCCTTCCCAGAGCAATCTCCATCTTCGCCAGACCACGATTATTTATAAACACACGAACTGGGATAATGGTAAGTCCCTTTTCCTGCGACTTAGTTTGAAGTTTTTTGAGTTCTCTTTTGGCTAACAATAACTTCCGATCCCGGACAGCTAAATGGTTAAAGCTTGCTGCCATCGAATAAGGTGAGATATGCATTTGACGAACGTATAATTCTCCGTCTAAGAAAATACAAAATGATTCTGTGAGCGAAACTTTTCCTTCACGAATAGATTTGATTTCAGTTCCCTTCAAAACCATTCCAGCCGCATACGTATCCACAAACTCAAACTGGAAGCTGGCTTTCCTATTTTTGATATTGATGATTTTTTCGAATTTAGAATCTTTACTCATGGTTTTAAAGCTTCATTTTAGCAAGCGGAGTCACCTCTAAAGAAGAGAATTCCCCTTTTAAGTACTTATAATGTGCAGCCATGGCTATCATTGCAGCGTTGTCTGTACAATATTCAAATTTAGGAATGTACAGATTCCAATCTTTTTCAATCGCAAGTTTGCTCAGTGTTTCCCGAAGTCCTGAATTAGCAGAAACACCTCCCGCGATTGCTACATTTTTTACTTGATACGCTTTGACTGCAAGTTTCAATTTGATCAATAGCATTTCGATCAAGCTAAATTGAATACTCGCACAAAGATCAACAAGATTCTCCTCGATAAAATTTGGGTTTGATTTTAATTTATCTCGAAGAAAATAAAGCACCGCTGTCTTAATCCCGCTGAAGGAATAATTGAAATCGGGCATTCGAGTGATCGGAAAAGAAAACGCTTTTGGATTACCTTCTTTCGCATGGTGATCAATCAATGGTCCTCCCGGGTAAGGGAGTCCCAATAACTTGGCTGTCTTATCAAAAGCCTCACCTACTGCATCATCCTGAGTCTCTCCGATCACAGTCATATCCAGATGATCCTTGACTAATACCAGCTGGGTATGTCCTCCACTTACAGTAAGACAGATAAAAGGAAAACTTGGCTGTGGCGCATCAATAAAATGAGATAAAATATGAGCTTGCATGTGATTTACCTCAATCAGAGGAATCCCTCTAGCATAAGCCAATGCCTTAGCAAAACTAGTTCCTACCAGCAATGAACCCATGAGTCCAGGACCTCTGGTAAATGCCACGGCGCTGAGTTGATTTTTTGTGATTCCTGACGAAAATATTGCCTCCTGCACTACTGGAATGAGATTTTCCTGATGGGCACGTGAGGCGAGTTCAGGAACTACCCCTCCGTATTTTTCATGAACCGATTGCGTCGCAACAATATTATTAAGTACTTTGCCGTCTAGTATCACAGCAGCAGACGTCTCGTCGCAGGAGGATTCAATTGCTAGAATAACGATATTTTTGGTGCCCATTGGAAAAGAACTTGAAAGTTACGGATTTTTTGCACAAAGCCTTTCGAGTCATCGTTTGGTTTGTTTTTTCATTGGTTATGCTACTCACAAGCCTCGCATTACTCCCGCAATTTTCCTTGGTACAAAATTGGGCAATTACTAAGACTACTGACTTTCTGAATAAGGATTCGACATTTCACGCACAGATAGGCCAGATCAGACTTAATTGGTGGGATGCACTCGAGCTTCGGGATGTCAAAATTCTTGACAACAGAGACAGTATAATGATCTCTGCAGAAGCTCTTTTAATTGATTTTCAGATTAATTTGATCGTTCCACCCGGTGCGCCATCTCTTGATCAGGTTCGTGGCGAAAAAGTAAAAGTTCATTTATTAACTCATCCCGGAGATTCATTGATCAACATAAATCGATGGATCAATGAATTAAATAAACGGTTTGGTGGAACCAGCAGTGGAAGCCCCACCCTATTTGGAATAGGGAGTTTAGCAATTCGAGATTCGGAATTTTTCATAATCAACTTTAATTCCGAGCCGATAACCGATGGGTTTGACTATACCCAGATCAAGCTAAAAGATGTAAATATCAATGCTAAAGACTTCCAGATCAATGGTGATAAAATCAGCCTCTCTGTCAAAGTTTTAAATGCCATTGAGTCAGGATCAAATCTAGCTATTCAAGAATTTAAAACTGATTTTACATATTCTTCTGAGAGTATGGAATTCGCAAACCTTACTTTACGCACGCCAAAAAGTATAGTTACGGATTATCTTCGATTTGAATATGCTTCGCCTGTTGCATTTTCAAACTTCCTGAATGAGGTTGTAATTATTGCAAACTTGGAAGAGACCAAGCTTCATCTCGAAGACCTGAAATTATTTGCTCCGGCACTTCCTGGAATAAATGAACAAATCAAACTGACAGGAAAAATCACCGGGCCAGTAGCTGACATGAAGTCGGAGGAATTTTTAATTCAATTAGGCCAAAAAACAGCAATTTTCGGGAGTTTTGAGCTTGATGGATTACCTGAACTTTCGAATACCTACTTGAATCTTTCATTAAAGAACTCAACTGTTCTAGCACGAGATCTTTCACCCTATCTTCCACAGTATATTCAAAAAGAAATACAGAAATTCAATACTATACAATTTACCACTGACTTTACCGGTTATCTGAATCGCTTTGTCACCACAGGAGAATTCAAGACTTCTATAGGGTCAGTTAAGGGAAGGGTCAATTATGATACAGTGGATGAGCTCCCAAGTATCGTCTCTAATTTAATTGTCAATGAGCTCAATTTGGGGGTTTTGGTAGAGGATCAAAAATTACTCCAGAAGTTAAGCTTGACTGGGAATGTCAATCTCAAAGGAAATACCTTAGAAAATATTCTAATGGATGTCGATGCTAAAATATCCAAATTAGGACTGAGCGATTACGAATACACGAATATCACTACGGATGCTACTTACGGACTGGACCTTTTCAAAGGGAGTTTTGCGATAAATGATCCCAACCTAAAAATGAAAGCCGTGGGGCTAGCTAATTTGAAAGCTGCCACAGACTCTGTTCGTATTCAAATTCAAGTTGACACGGCAATGGTTGCCTCGCTTGGGCTGGATGACAAACTAAACTTCTTCAGCTGCAATTTGGAGATTGAGAGCAGCGGAATCAAAATCGATGATATCCAAGGGATCGCAAAATTTAAAGACATCAAAATAGACTACGACGGCAGATACCTGGATGTAGGAGATTTCTTCTTCCAGTCCTTATTTGCTGGAGGTACTCGTACCCTTTCGCTCAACTCAGATTACATCGTCGCCGCAGCTTCGGGACAATTTAATCTGGAGCAAATGGCTGCAGATCTTCAGATTCTCTTTGCCCAATATCGGGGAATTGTGTTGAATGAGGAGCCGCCGATTGCGGATTTGACTCAGAATTTTTCAGAGACCTACAATCTCGATTTAAATGTCCGGATGATCAACATGAATCCATTGATTCAATTAGTTGAGCCAGAATTCTCAATCAGTAGAAATACAGTTTTAGAAGGCGCTTTCTACCAAACACCAGAAAATACAATTTTTAATTTTTTCACTAGTATTGATACGATGAGCTATCAAGGCAAAACTGCCTTTGCTACCAATGTGGATTTCAACACCTCTAAGTTGATTAACAGTGAGGACATCCTTGCATCGTTTTATGTTTTTTCTAAAAAGCAACGATTCAATAACAACCTTGAGTTTATCAACTTAGGATTTGAAGCAATTTGGAATGAAAATCAAATGGACTTGGATTTCAGTCTAGACCAAGACTCCACCCAAAATGCAGCTAGAATTAAGGCAACAGCCATATTTTCTGCTCAAAACACCAAGCTGGCGTTCAAACCATCTTTGCTAAAAGTGCTAAGCAGGGAATGGCGATTCGATTCACTCAATCTGATTACACTAACACCTGAGGAAATTAATTTTGAATACGTAAAAATATTCAATCAAAATCAGTCTATTTCACTGGAGGGCAAAATTGGTGAATCAGATGCTAGTAACTTGAATCTATCAATCACAAATGTCAATGTAGACCTGCTAAATACCTTATTGCCCCAGCGATTTGAAGGATTTGCTAATGGGACAATTCAGATTAGGCAACTGTACGCTAATCCGTTGATCTCTGGAAATTTCAGCTTGCAAGATTTTGGAATCAATGAGTTTCCTGTAGGAAATATAGAGGCAGACTTAACTATGGGACCTGAAGAAGTTCTTGTCTCTTTGACAAACACCTATGACGGCATCAAGTCCATCGAATTGAAAGGGAAAATAAGAATAGCTGATCAGATTTTAGAGATGAATGCAAAGCTCACTCAGGCAAATTTGATCGTTTTTGAGCCTTTTCTGTCTAATTACCTTTCTGATCTAGGAGGTACCGTCAGTGGTGCTATCAAGATTGGAGGTAAGCTATCTAGTCCTGAACTAGACGGAAGAGGTCAGATCAACAATGGAAAACTTCGAGTCAATTACCTCAATACCCCTTATACAGTCAATGGGAACATTGTTTTCAGACCTACCCAAATCAATTTTCAGGAAGTAACACTTAGAGACCAGAACAATCACACTGCTAGTCTACAAGGGGGAATTAATCACCAAGGATTTAGTGATATCGTATTGGACATCAGCTCAAAACTCACTGATTTTCAAGTGTTAAATACTACTGAAAAGAATAATGATGTATTTTATGGAACTGCTTTTGTCTCCGGAAATCTGACAGTCAAGGGCACTACATCCAACTTGGACATTAATGCCAATGCAACTAGCAAGTCGGGGACACAAATCTTTATCCCTCTTGCAAGTTCGAACACACAAGCTCAGGAGGATTTTATTCATTTGATTAACGTCCAAGATACGATACGAATTCAGCAGATCGCAGAGGACATCAAACGTTTGGCGATTGAAAATATCAGGATGAATTTCAATCTAGACATTACACCGGAGGCCTATCTGGAGATCATTATAGACCCAAAAACCGGTGAAGGAATCTCCGGACGAGGAAGTGGGGTACTGGCAATGAATATTGATACCCAAGGAGATTTTACGCTCAACGGAACTTATCAAATCTCAGAGGGAGAATATAATTTCTCACTCTACAATGTTGTCAAAAAGAAATTCACCATTAGACCAGAAGGCAGGATCACCTGGTATGGCGACCCATACCAGGGGATTATGAACCTAACCGCTGTCTACACGGAAAATGTCTCTATTCAACCGCTGCTTGCCACTAGTGTACTTCAAGACAGTGAATCCAGCTCATCACGAAGGTACCCAGTAGATGTGATCATGAAACTCAATGGAGAACTGCTTTCTCCTGATATTTCATTTGGATTTGATTTTTCAGCTTTCCCTTCCAGTGGCAACTTTCAAACTACTGTTTCTGCCTTTCAAAATAAAGTCGCAAATGATGAACAGGAAATGAATAGACAAGTCTTCTCGGTGATAATGACCCGTGGATTTTCACCTGAAGGCCAATTCTCTGGAACTAATACTATTTCTTCTAGTCTGGGTCAGTTACTTTCTTCTCAGCTAAATAACTTTCTGGGCCAAGTAGATAAAAACCTGGAAGTAAATTTTGACTTAGCATCAATTGATCAGAGCACCTTGGAGACTTTCCAGTTGAGTGTAGCCTATACATTCTTAGATGGTCGTCTTCGGGTTTCACGAGATGGGGGGTTTACCGATAATCAAGGAAATGCACAAGCTGCTTCAATTATCGGGGATTGGCAAGCTGAATACCTGATCACTGAAGACGGTGTGTATCGAATGAGAATCTTCAATCGTAATAATTTCAATACCTTTACCGCTCTTTCGTTATCAAAAAACGTCGCTACTTATGGCGTGTCATTATCTCAAAACGTATCCTTCAATTCATTCTCAGAATTATTTCAAAAAATCACCGGAAACAAAAAGAAAAAACTAAGAATCAATGATTCGGATGATTTTCTAAGGTATAACTTCTACAAAAACGATAGCTGGAAGACCATTGATCTGGCTCCTGTATCGAATCGTATAGATTCGCTAGATCGATTCCCACCTCCTCCCATTGCAGAACCTGATTCACTGATTCGGAAGAAAAAAACTAAACAATTACGTCTCTAAGCGTCTTGTTTTAAAAATTACCTTATGGAAAAAATATCTCTTTTTTGGTTTAGACGCGATCTCCGCCTCGATGATAATACTGGACTTTTTTATGCCTTACAGCAAGAAAAAAATGTGCTTCCAATCTTTATTTTTGATAAAATTATTCTAGATAAACTTGAGGAAAAAGCAGATGCCCGCGTGGAGTTTGTCCACGATCAGGTCACCAAAATTTCAGCTGAATTGGAGTCCAACGGAGGTAGTATTTTGGTGAAATACGGAGAGCCCGAGGCAATATTTAAATCACTTCTTGCAGATTATGATATTGAAAGTGTGTATACTAATCGGGATTATGAGCCCTACACAAAGTCAAGAGACGCCGCCGTTGAAAAGCTACTAACGGCTGAAGATATTTCATTTTTTACATTCAAAGATCAGATGATTTTCGAGCCTGGAGAAGTTCTTAACGGATCAGGAGAATTTTATAAAGTGTTCACACCTTTTAGTAGACTCTGGCTTGAAAAGCATAATAAGACTGACTTTAGTCCACCCGATAAACTGAATTGGGTAAATTTATTACAATCTAAAAAACTTCCAATTCCAAGTTTGGCAGATATGGGATTTCACCATTCCGAAGTTCCTATTCCGCCCAAAACAGCTGATGAAGACTTAATC
>JBDNIP010000196.1:0-2439 GCA_041688245.1 Algoriphagus sp. | reverse complement strand
TAAATGATTCAGCAAACTTTCTCAAGTTTTGATCTTAAAAACGGAATTGTAACTTCGGGGACACTAAATTCAGTTCACTGGAAATCGCCAGTTTGGCCATGTTGCAATCATTTCTACAACTCAGTTTTCGAACCCTTTTCAAGAAAAACCTCCGATTTACATTAATTAATTGCTTTGGACTAGCAGTTGGATTTGCGAGTTTTTTAGTGGTTTCGATGTACATCTACGATGAATACGGCTTTGATGCCTATCATTCTAATTCCGACGAGATTTATCGAGTGGTCTTAGACTTCACTAGTGATGGCACCCTCACTAATTGGGCAAAGACTAGCGCTCCAATCGGCAAAAACCTAATAGGTGCATTTCCTGAAATCAAAGAGGTGATGCGACTTCGGAAAAATCCTGGAACAGACTTACTTGGCTATGAGGATCGAGTTTTTTATGAAGAAGCAGTTTATTTTGCTGACAGTAGTCTATTTCGAATATTTGATATTCCGCTACTGAGGGGAGATCCCGCGGAGGCACTTTCAGTAAAAAACTCCATTATCCTTACCGAGGAGATGGCAAAGCGATATTTTCCCACAGGCGATCCTATCGGGAAATCATTGCTTTTCAATAATGAAGTCGAGTTGACGATCACTGGACTGATGGCTGAAATGCACGGCAATTCGCATTTTGTAGCAGAAGCATTTATTACTTTTTCTTCATTGGAAGACTTGATCGGAGAGGCACGACTCTCAAACTGGGGTCAATTTGATCACTACACCTATGCCCTTCTTGAGAAAAATGCTGATCCAAAATCAGTTGAATTGAAATTGCCTCTAATCCTAAAAAATCATGCTCCGGAATGGGTTCAAGAAAAGGAATCGCTTTTCCTTCAACCGCTCAAATCCATTCATTTGAATTCAAATCGGAAGGATGAAATCAGTCCTCCAAGCGATGAGCGATACGCTTTCATTCTTGGCACAATCGCCCTATTTATCCTCCTGATGGCCTGTGCTAATTTCATCAATTTATCCACAGCCACTCAAGCAGCACGAGAAAAAGAAATCTCGATCCAAAAAATTCTTGGAGCGAGCAACCTCAATCTAGTTGGATACTTTTTCTTGGAGACGCTGGTAATTTGTCTCATTGCTTTGGTGTTTGGATTTCTCTTCGCCCTCATCGCAATACCTTATTTCAATCAAGTAACTGGTAAGACGCTCCAATTTCTTTCTAACACCTGGCTGATTTTTCCAACATTCATTTTCACCTTAGTCATTGCAATCGTTGCCAGCATTTTACCCTCCTGGCAAGCTGTTCAGGCCGGAATAAGAGCTATGAAGCAGTCAGGGAGTTCGCTGGCATTAGGAGCAATTCGGAATGCGTTGATCGCTTTCCAATTTGCAATTTCTATTTTCCTGTTAATTGCTACGGGGATCGTTTCCAGCCAATTTGAATTTCTGAAAAATCAACGAATGGGATTTGATAGCGATCAGGTGCTCATCATACCTGTCAAAGATCGAAGTCAAAATCAACGGCACGAGACAGTCTCCGCCCAATTAAATCAACTCCCTCAGATCAGTCATGTTAGCTTTTCTTCGAGTACACCGGGAAATACCACCTCACTTACCTATACCTATTCATTTGTGGGAACTGAAACGGGAGAAACTTCGATTTCAACTTTTTTGGCAGATGAAAACTTCCTCGAGCTTTACGAGATCCCACTAACCGCCGGTAGACCGATTGAGCTGAACCCTAAGGATTCAATACCAGAAATCCTGATCAATGAAGCTGCCGTTCGCCAGTTTGGTTTGAAGGAACCTATTGGTATGGAAGTGAACGGTAAAGTGAGTGGACGAATAGTCGGGATAATGGATGATTTCAACTTTACGACCTTGCATACCGGAGTTGATCCGCTAATCCTTTACGGTTTTGCTCCCTCGTTTCGGTTTGTCTCAGTAAAATTGAAAGCTGCTGAAATCGAAGATGGAATTGCTTTACTTGAAAAGAAGTGGCCTGAGCTTTATCCGGGCTACCCTCTTGAATTCAGCTTTCTGGACGATCAAATTGATCAACTCTATCGATCTGAATACGAATTAACACAAGCTTACTCAGCGTTTGCACTTATAGCAGTTGTCATCGCTGCCATTGGAATGATTGGTTTGACTACTTTTTTGATGTCCAAAAAATTAAAAGAACTCAGCATCCGAAAGGTTTTTGGAAGTTCTTCTGGCTCATTAGTACTATTGATCTATTCTGATTATTTAAAAATAACGCTCGCAGCGGTATTGATTGCTTGGTCAATCGGATACGTTCGGATGAATAATTGGCTGAGTGAATTCCCTTATAAGATCAGTCCGCACTTCGGCTATTTTCTGATTCCTGCTTTCGTTATGATTTTGATTCTATTGATCAGCACAGGATTACAAACGCTAAGGGCAACACAGGTGAATCCAG
>JBDNIP010000195.1:0-2752 GCA_041688245.1 Algoriphagus sp. | reverse complement strand
TATGTAAGCTATTTCAAAAATGAAATCGAACAGTCCATCAAGAGTGGAAGTGCCAAAAACCAAAAAAAATTGGATAAGTTTCGGGAGAATCTGATGGAAGGAATAGCTTACTATCAGGATCTGACAACCCATGTCAGCTTAGATTCAATAGACTTAATTCAAAAAATGAAATGTCAATTTTCACAACTCAAATCAGAAATCGAATCCTTTCCAAAGGAGTTATCATTCAAAGCCTAATATGGAAACTAAGAACAGCCTATTAAAAATTTATGTGTGTGCGCAATTACACTGGTAACAGTCAAAAAGCAGCGTAAAATGTGGTAAATACTAGCATTACTGGTACTTGTTCAGATGGCTATCGAAACGTCATCGGCCTGCCTCGCCGTGGTGGGCCTGCCTCGCTGTGGCGGGCCTGCCTGCCAGTTGAGCAACGAAAATTAGGTTACTGGCATAATTGCGGATAATCACATCTCCTTTGATGAAAGGAATGCTATTCCAACTCATACCAGTCTGTAACTTCTAGGTTGGATCTTCGACCCACTTTTTTTGGTGGATAATTGGCTACTAAATAGGCTACGATAATCTTTTCATTTTCTCCTAGATCCCAGAGATTTTGAGTTTCCTGCATCCATTTGATGGTTTTTACCCATCGTTCTGCATTCATTCTGTTTTGGATCACCAATTTTGAAGAATGACAACTTGTGCAATTCTGTATGGTGATCATCATCCCAGGTGCATCGATAAATCCGGTAGCTACATGAATTCCATTTTCGACCCCTTCTGATTGATCTGCTACTGCTATTGCCACAGCGCCACTTTCTTCAGTATCTGGATCCATAAATAGGAGGAGACTTGGATTCGTCAATGCAATAATGGACACGATCAACACCACTCCTACTAATCCGCTTAAGGTAATGACTAGCTTATTAAGCTGACCAAAGCTTTTCTTGAAATTCCCAAATTTTTGTTTGCTTTTTTTCATTTAGCTGACTTTTATAGCAATTCGATGACAGGCATTATTTAAATAACCCTTGGGATTCCAGCCAGGCACAATCATTGGCTGAGATTTACCTTGGGAGTCTGTCGCTTTAGCCCAAACTTCATAATAGCCGATTTTCGGGAAGTCAATAATAGCAGAGAAATGTTGCCAGGCTAGCCTATTTGAAGGTCTTCTCAGAACAGCCAGCTTCCAAGTCATCCCAAAATCTATGGAATACTCCATTTTTGAGACTTCTAACTCCCCGGCCCAAGCGTGACCTCTAATAGTTAGTTTTTTTCCTTTTGAAATAATCCCTCCTGATTTCGGATAGGTGATCAAGGATTTTACAGGCATAGATTCAATGATACACATATCAGCATCTTTTACCTCCTCGCCCGGACTCACAGGTGTGCATGGTATTCTATAGGAATCTCCACCCATCTTTTCTCCATCGTGAACCTTATCCCTAACACTGATTTTTTGAAGCCACTTGCCAGATACAGAAGCTGGATAACCGCCAGCCACAAGTCGCAAAGGATGGCCGTGTACGAATGGTATGTCTTGATCATTCATCTGAAATGCTAAAAGTGTCTCCTCCTGCATGGCTTTTGCAATCGGAATACCGCGAGAAATAGGCTCTTTTTTCAGATCACCACTGAGGTG
Organism: Algoriphagus sp.; assembly: GCA_041688245.1. Taxonomy (GTDB): domain Bacteria; phylum Bacteroidota; class Bacteroidia; order Cytophagales; family Cyclobacteriaceae; genus Algoriphagus. The sequence continues at coordinate 1,110 of JBDNIP010000195.1, read as the reverse complement.
TACATCTGCGGCGTGATAGCCAATGTAGACCGCATTGGGTTTCACGCCGACATCATTCAGCACATCCTTAAGTCTGACTCCAGTCCATTTGGCACAATAAACTGCCCCAATATCCCACTGGTTACCTTTAGTAGGAGGATCAAATTCTGCACGACCGTTGCCACCACATTCAATCACCAACTGGTAGGAATAATGCTTAAACTTTGATTTCAACTCAGCAAGTGAATAGGTTTTTATTTGTTTAACTGACTCACCATCAATTGTCCATGTCCATTTAGCTGGATCTATTTTAGTAGGTACGAGGCCATTATTCCGCACAAAAATGAATTGATTAGAGGTAACTTCTTCATCCAAATGATGCGCAAGCGGCTCCATGTTCCAGGGTTTATCACTCAAAATACGCAGTCCTTTGTTCTTTTTAAATAGTACATAAGGATCTGGATCTTGCAGCCCCAACAATTTGAACTCTTCCGGAAGGTTGGCTCCAAAAATGATTTCACTCCCTAAGCTCGTGGCAAGAATAGCTAAGGTTGATTTACTGATAAATTTTCTTCGTTCCATAATGAAAACAACTACTTCTTAATCTACTGAATTTTATTTACCCAACTTAAAAATTTACATAAGCTAGTTGAATCAACACCTGATCAAATTACAAATGACTAATCTAAAAACCGGTATTTTGACGCAGATTGTTTCTAACCATTATCGAAAAGTAAGACATCAAATTTGAATTTATGGAACTCTGACCTATTCTTCCAGAATTAGTAGTGTACAGAAGCAAAGGAAATATCTTACAGTTTATATGAAGAGGAATCCCACAGCGGCATGGCTTCGCAGCGAGAAACAAAGGCTGATAGAAAAAGATAAATCCCGCTTTTTCTTTGTGCGATTCGTGAAACTTCAGCAGCCTTTGGAGTTAAAAAGCCTCCAGATATAAACCGAGCTTATCAATCGCTTTGTACCCTTTGCGAAACATTTGTACCCTTAAAATTTGACTAAATTTTAGAACAAACAACTCTTTTCCCTTTCTGCAATTCCCTTGCACTGTCATTTTTATAATTTTGAAAAACACTTTCATTATGGCTCACTCACATTCAAATCACGGGCACT
>JBDNIP010000194.1:0-2375 GCA_041688245.1 Algoriphagus sp. | reverse complement strand
TCTGACTTTCAAAGTCCTACATCTAAAATCTTAAATCGCCCCTATCGCTTGCCCAGCCCCGGTCTCATCTTGCCCATTGCTGCTTTGGCTCCGCCCATTTTATTCATCTGCTTCATCATTTTGCGCATATCGCCAAATTGCTTCATCAGATTATTCACTTCTACAATCGTGCGCCCGGAACCAGCCGCTAAGCGTTTTCTTCTATTACCATCAATCACATCAGGATTAGAGCGCTCTTTTGGGGTCATGCTTTTGATGATCGCCTCAATAGGTTTGAAGGAATCGTCATCGATATCCATACCTTTCATGGCCTTACCCATTCCTGGGATCATACTCATCAAGTCTTTAATATTTCCCATCTTCTTCACCTGCTCAAGCTGGGAAAGGAAGTCATCAAAATTGAAATTATTGGTTCGGATCTTAGAATTGATTCGCTTGGCCTCGTCCTCATCAAAGGATTGCTGCGCAAGCTCTACGAGCGAGATCACATCACCCATACCGAGAATTCGCTGAGCCATTCGATCTGGATAAAAAATATCCAAATTCTCCATTTTCTCTCCGGTGGAGATATATTTGATCGGCTTATTCACGACATGACGGATCGAAATTGCTGCTCCACCTCGCGTATCACCATCTAACTTAGTCAATACCACTCCATCAAAATTCAAGCGCTCGTCGAAAGTCTTTGCAGTGTTCACCGCATCTTGACCAGTCATCGAATCCACTACAAAAAGTGTTTCTGATGGATTCAAGAATTTTTTAAGATCTTCAATCTCTTTCATCATCTGATCATCGACAGCCAAACGACCCGCAGTATCAATGATTACTGTTTTCTTGCCTGTCTTCTTAGCATAGGTAATCGCATTATTAGCGATCTGCAAGGCATTTTTATTTTCCGGCTCGGCATATACCTCCACTCCGATTTGCTCACCCAGTACTTTCAACTGATCAATCGCCGCAGGACGATAAATATCGCAAGCAACTAAAAGCACCTGCTTGCCTTGTCTTTTGAGAAGACTTCCAAGTTTCCCGACGAAGGTGGTCTTACCCGAACCCTGCAAACCGGCAATTAATACTACCGCAGGATCTCCGCTGAGTTTAATATCAACTTTAGACCCACCCATGAGTTTAGTAAGCTCTTCCTGAGTAATCTTTGTAAGCAATTGTCCCGGAGAAACAGAGATCAAAACATCTCGACCCAGTGCCTGTGTACGGATCGTATCAGTGACTTCCTTGGCTACTTTATAGTTAACGTCGGCATCGATCAAAGCTCTTCTGATCTCCTTTACCGTACTTGCAACGTTTATTTCGGTGATTCTACCCGTTCCTTTTAGTGTTTTAAAGGCACGATCAAGTTTTAAACTTAAATTATCAAACATTCGATTTTCCAGCTATTTGTGGTAAAAGTACTAATTTTCACTCCATATCGAAAACCCTATTCCATCTATTCCAAGCCCATTCCACACTTTTTTGGTTCTTTCATATGTTTATAATTTGCTTTTTATAGGCCATATGGAATCTCGCAGAATGTGATCATCCCAGTGTGTGACTTTTTAGTCACGCTCGATTTCGTTTGGGTATAAATTCCTAATTTGCGATCTCATTTCTAATCCTCCCCGAATTTCTTTTTTCATGAAGCTAGATTTCAAAAAAGACATCCTCCCTCACCTACTGGGCATCGCTATTTTCTATGCGATCGTAGCCTTTTACTTCTCACCGGTAGTTTTCCAAGATCAGGTGATCTTCCAAGGTGACATTCTCCAGTGGGAGGGCTCTGCCAAAGAGGCAATGGATTTCCGGGAAAACACTGGAGAAGAGGCACTTTGGACCAATAGTATGTTTGGCGGGATGCCTGCCTATTTCATCAGCATGAAGTTTCCAGGAGATATTACCAATGCAGTGATCACTGTACTTACCTTGGGTTTACCACATCCTGTCAATGGATTATTTCTAGGAATGTTGGCGATGTACTTGTTGCTGTTGACTTTTCGGGTTCGCCCGGTCTTTGCCATAATCGGCGCCGTGGCTTTCTCTTTCAATACCTATAACCTTCTCAGTCTGGAGGCAGGACACAATGCCAAGATCTGGGCAGTTTGCCTGATTCCTTTGATATTGGCAGGTATTCATTTGGCCTTTGAGCGAAAGCGTATTCTTGGTGCTGCACTACTCGGGCTGGGATTATTGCTTCAATTGAAATTTAATCATCTTCAGATCACTTATTACACCTTGCTCATATCGGTGATTTATGTATTGGTCCGTGTGGTTTTTGACTGGAAAAAAGATGGCTTTGTACCGGTTCTCAAAACCATAGGATTTCTGATTTTGGGAGCAGGATTGGCAGTTGGAGGAAATATCGGCCGATTAGCCACTGCACT
>JBDNIP010000193.1:0-1437 GCA_041688245.1 Algoriphagus sp. | reverse complement strand
CATAAGCTTGAAAAGGCAATTCGTTTATATTTGTACAAATAAACCGAAAAATCATGCAAGAGGAAATTGAGCACTTATTTAGTAAGATGTGTGACCCGGAAGAAAAGGATGCTTATTTTTTCGCGGATAAGTTAGGTAAACTCATTGACGCTACTGGAAAGGACCGCTTGATTGAATTAGTGAAAGGAGAAAAATGGGAGATGGGCTACCTTGCTGCCCGCTCTCTTTCCAACGCTTCTTTTAATGAGGAATCTCTGGATGCCATCTTCGAAACGATAAACAACAAGGTTCACCGGGCGCATCAAGGCGCTTTTGTACAAGTTTTGGAATTATTCGACCTCAGCGATCGCTTTGTGGATATTTTTAAGGTTTTCCTTTTTGGCAATTTCAAAGCCTCAGTTTTAGCTAAATCTTACCTAGATGAAGTTGAATTTGACATAACACCCCGGACGATCCGTAAAGCTGAAAAACACTGGAATCACTACCTCCACAACCCAGAAGAAGAAGGAAGTCTTGCTATTAAAAAGTTGGAGGTGGAACCGATTTTTCTGGAAATGAAAGAATTATTTGAGGAGGAGTAAACAACAAATATTAATTCCTGCTGTTAAAACGGTATGCGTGATGTGAACCTAATATCAATTCATAGTCAGTTCTTCATAGCTAATGGCTTCTCATTAAATGAACAATTCCAGCATTTCGAAAAACGTTGCCCTCATGGCAAACAAGTCATTTTTGTTCATTACACAGAATACCCTGAATCTAGCTTTTTAGAATATAATCTTGGGATTCGAATAGACCAAGTTGAACACCTGATACATCGGTTTCTTCCCAGTTTAAGTGACTATTCTAATAGATCCATCACAATGGTGCAAACCTTGAATAAAATAGGTACAGGACTGCCAAAAAGATTTGTCATAGAAAATGATCTGGAGCTCTCAGAAGCCATCATGAAAATAGATAGCTTTTTTATGGATACAGGTTTCAAATGGCTGAATAACATGATGAATCCAATAAACTTGGAACTGGCTTTTATAGCACAAAAAAATAATTCCTTTAAGACTCAAAATTTCGTGTACAACACCTTTCGAGCTACAGCTTTATGCAGACTCTATAATCCTGAAGACTACCCAGAAGTGCGATCAAGCTTTCTAAATCAGGTTACGCAAAAAGACATGACACCATTCACTTTGGCTTCATTTCTTCGATTTTTAGATTATCTGGACCGTTTAGAGGAGCTAAATTAACTTTGATTTTTTCGTTTGACTCCTCGTACTGCTTCTGCTGAAATCGGATCTTCTGGCCATTCATGCTTCGGATAACGTCTTTTCAATTCTTTCTTAACTTCAAAATACCCATTACTCCAAAAGCTTTTCAAATCTTGGGTAAGCTGTACGGGTTTATATCCTGGAGAAAGCATACCAATCAATAAAGGGACTG
>JBDNIP010000192.1:0-11190 GCA_041688245.1 Algoriphagus sp. | reverse complement strand
CTTACTCAAGTTCCAATAAGATAATGCATTAAAACGCTTCGCTAATTTCTTTCCTTGATAGCGTAGGTAGCTTGCAGCTCGAAAATCATCCAGTTTAGATTCCAATTCACGTTGCTTCTTGGTAAGATCTGCGGGATGCCTGTAACTCAGCATCGCTATCGCTCTGGCGGTTTCCAACCCTTTCTTCCCGGCATCCTGATCTTCTTGGCCCCAGGTACAATCGGATTGAATGGCCATTCGCTGTGTCTCATTGAATCCAATCACCCAAGGCGTGGATTTAGCTGTTGATGCTAGAATCACCGCATGAGCCAAGCGATCTCTAAGAATTATAGACCATTCCAGCCCAACTTGACCTCCCAGAGATCCTCCAATCAAGGTGTTGATCTGTTCCAATTCAAGATGAACACGAAGTCGCTCCAATGCAATCGCATGGTCACGGGTAGTCAGCGCAGGAAAATCATAGTAGTAGGGTATTGCACTGTTGGGATTTATAGAAAAGGGATTAGTGGAGCCGTAACATGAACCAATCAAATTTGCGCAAATGATAAAATAGGAAGAAGGATCAAAGAACTTTCCTTTACCTACAATTCCACTCCACCATTCTGCCACATTCGAGTCACCGGTCAACGCATGAATTACCCAAATTACATTGGATCGATCCGCATTTAAGTTTCCGTAAGTGGTATAAGCCAAATTGAACTCGGGGAGAAGCTCCCCGGATTCAAGTGGTAAGAGTACCTGTGAATGAAACGACTCTTTGGTCATAGAAATAGACTCAAAAGGGGTATTCATAGCGATATAATAAATTACAGTTTTTCGAAAGCTTGGGTCAAATCGGCTTTAATATCTTCTATATGTTCAATTCCACAGGATATTCGCAATAAATTTGGAGTTACTCCTGAAGCGGCTTGTTCTTCATCAGAAAGTTGCTGATGGGTCGTTGCCGAAGGTTGAATGATCAACGTCTTAGCATCACCCACATTGGCGAGATGAGAGATCAATTCCAAATTATTGATCAAGTTTGACGTAGCTATTTTATCTCCTTTCACTTCAAAACTCAATACGCCACCAAAGCCATTTTTAAGGTATTTCTTAGCCAAGGCATGGTAATGCGATGATTCTAAACCTGGATAATTCACTTTTTCTACTTTAGGATGGGCTTCTAGCCATTGTGCTAAAGCCAGCGCATTTTCTACTGTTCGCTGCACGCGCAGTGAAAGTGTCTCAATACCTTGGAGTAGAAGAAATGAATTGAAGGGGCTTAGTGAAGGTCCAAAATCACGAAGACCTTCGACTCGAGCACGAATGGCAAACGCGATATTAGGCAGTCCCAATGGATTGTTTTCACCAAATACCTCCCAGAATTTTAGGCCATTATATCCTTCTGAAGGTTCAGAAAACTGCTTATACTTGCCGTTTCCCCAATTGAAATTTCCCCCATCAACTATAATCCCACCAACTGATGTGCCATGACCACCTATCCATTTGGTAGCTGAACTGGTCACTATGTTTGCTCCATGTGCCAATGGCTTAAATAAATAACCTCCGGCACCGAAGGTATTATCGACAATCAAAGGAATATCATGCTTCTTGGCCACCGCAGCGATCGCTTCAAAATCAGGGATATTAAACTCCGGATTACCAATTGTTTCAATATAAATCGCTTTAGTTCGATCATCAATTAAGGCTTCGAAAGCCTCAGGTTCATGACCTTTGGCAAAGCGTGCTTCTATCCCGAGTCGCTTGAAAGCTACTTTAAATTGGTTGTAAGTGCCTCCATATAGATAGGTTGTGGATATCAAATTGTCACCAGCTTCCAAGATATTATTTAAAGCTATAAACTGTGCAGCCTGACCAGAACTAGTTGCTACAGCAGCTACTCCGCCTTCCAAAGCAGCAATCCGCTTTTCGAAGACATCCGTAGTGGGATTCATTATTCGAGTATAAATATTACCAAATTCCTTGAGTCCAAAAAGATTTGCACCATGCTCTGCTGAGTTGAATACATAAGAGGTGGTCTGATAAATTGGAACTGCTCGGGAATTAGTAGTAGGATCTGGTTCTTGTCCAGCATGCAGCTGAAGGGTTTCGAATCGATAATTTGTAGACATGAATTATAAGGTTTTAAGTGTTTAAATATTAGAATAGAATGGAATAGAATAGGCATAGCCTTACGTATGAATAAAAATTCAGTACATAAAAACTGCCGAAAGCTTGTAATTTAATTTGGAAAACCGTGAAGTAGAAAAGGACTTGTATCCAGAGTGCATTTTGAAACGAATCTATAGATCCAAATAAGAACATCTTATTTGGCAGGAATTAGCACCTTGGACTTTCCAGGTTGCCAGAGGGTCAATGAGCCTATCTCTCGCCTCTTCTATATAAATCCAGGCACTTAAAAAGTGAACGGATGCACAAATAAAGATACTGTAAAGAGAAAATCAAAATGATTTCTTCGTTCTGTGCAAAACTTTTTTGTTTTTTGTCCCAGTTGGTCAAAATCGTAACGGAAAATCGGATCTATTTTATCAGAATCGGCTTTAATGGCAGGCAATTCATTGATCAATCCATCACCTAGTCCATAGCGTAGGAGTTGAGGCACTTCTCAAAGCAGCTAATCGTACTACTTTTTCAGAAACTTGCTATGTAATCCAGCACTTTAGTGCGAGAGCCATCCCAATTATTATACTTACTACATAAGGAATCCTGATCTTTTTTGAAAGACCTAGAGTCCAAAGCCCATAAAATATTTGATGCTGTCCCCATGGTGCCTTACCTCTCCCGATCGCTATCGGTAAGCCATGGGCCTGCCTCGCTGTGGCGGGCCTGCCTCGCTGTGGCAGATCTTCCTGCCAGTTGAGCTACTAAGGGGAAGTCACTGGTACTATTGCGGATAGTCAGAAAAATTACCTAGTTTGACTACCTGATACTTCGAATAATAGGAAGGTTTGACTCGAAAACTATGACAAGATTTTCAGTTCAAAAGTCGACTTATAGCCAAGTCAATTTTTTCAAAATCAAAAGAAATGACAACTTTATTCATTTTAGCTTCAATAGCATCCAGCGATAAGTTGCCTATACTGCCTTCGTGGCTATGATTCAGTTTTGTCTGGTCTGGTGCAAAGTTTCCCTGTTCAATGTCATTCCCAACTTGCTTATAAGCATCTCGAAAAGGTATTCCCTGCAGGACCAATTCGTTCACCACTTCGACTGAGAAAAGATGCTTGTAAAATGGATCTTTGAGGATATTTTCCTTGATTTTGATCGATTTGAGCATAAACGTACTCATTGCTAAGCAAGATTTTAAGGTAGCCAGACCAGGAAATATCTCTTCCTTGAGCAATTGAAGGTCACGGTGGTAACCAGTTGTCGTATTGGTCAGCAACAGACTTACAGTATTGGGGATTGCCTGAATCTGATTTGTCTTGGCGCGAATCAATTCAAATACATCTGGATTCTTCTTATGTGGCATAATGCTACTTCCAGTAGTCAACTCATCCGGAAATGACACAAAAGCAAAATTCTGATTCATGAAGACACATATATCAGCCGCCATTCGATTCAATGTAGCTGCAATACCAGACATGGCAAAAGCAAGTGTTCGTTCCGTTTTTCCTCTACTATTCTGGGCATTAATCACATTGTGATGGAGATCAGCAAAGCCCAGAAGGGTAGTGGTCATGGTCCGATTCAGTGGGAAACTTGACCCATAACCAGCTGCTGAGCCTAATGGATTTTTATTGGAGAGGTCGAATGCAGCGAGCAGAAGACCCAAGTCTTCAGAAAGTCCCTCAGCAATCGAAGAAAACCATAAGCCAAATGACGAAGGCATAGCCAACTGTGTATGGGTATATCCGGGCATTAAATCTGCTTTATGTTTCTCTGACAGTTGGAGCAGCAGATCAAAAAGTATAGAAGTCTCTTCGACCAATTCACGGATAGCCGCCCGGTAATAAAGCTTCAAATCCACTAAAACTTGATCGTTGCGACTTCTACCAGAATGAAGCTTTTTGCCAACATCACCAAACCGCTCCGTGAGAAGAAATTCAACTTGAGAATGTACATCTTCCACACCTGGCGCAATTTCAAATTGACCTTTTTCTATTTCAGAATAAATAACTTTCAGACCGGCTTGGAGTATTTCATTTTCGGCTTGCGTCAGCAACCCAATCGTGCTGAGCATTGCTGCATGTACCATCGATCCCAGCACATCAAAAGGAGCTAATATCAGGTCAAAATCAGGGTCGCGACCTATAGTGAATGATTCCACCTCTTTTTTGTTACCCAGTTCTTTTTGCCAAAGTTTCATCTTAACTCTTATTTTTTAGTAATTCAGCGTAGGATTTGATAAAATTGATGTAGCCATCAATTCCTTCTTGAATCTCATTCAAGTAAATAAATTCATCTGCAGTGTGGGAACGTGCAGAGTCTCCGGGTCCCATCTTAAGTGAAGGAAACGGAATCAAAGCCTGATCCGATAGGGTAGGGCTTCCATAAGTTTTCAGTTCCAATTGAGTGATTGCCTGCCAAGCTAAATGATCTTGTTGCAGTCGAGAAGACTGTAAGCGCAAGGATCTCGGTGTCAAAGTCGCATTCAAGGTAGACTCTAATTCCTCAAGCGCTTCTTCCAAACTATAGGAATCAGTCACACGGACATCCAAGACAAACTCACAACGATCAGGAACTACATTATGCTGCTGTCCTGCATGGATGACTGTGGCAGAAACTTTGGTATCTCCAAGAAAATCTGATTTTCGCTTAAATTGAAATGATTTTACTTTCTGAAGATCTTCTAGCGCCAAGTAAATCGCATTGACTCCTTCTTCACGCGCCGCATGACCAGCTATTCCATCTGTCTTGGCATCGATGACCATCAGACCTTTTTCCGCCACTGCCACATCCATCAAAGTGGGTTCACCCACAATTGCCAGATCACAGGGGGGAAGTTGATCAATGACTGATGAAATACCATTTCTACCTGAAATCTCTTCTTCGGCAGAAGCAATTAAGATCAAATTGAACGGTAGATCCTGCTCATGGAAATAACAGAACGTACTGATCAAACTTACCAGGCAACCTCCGGCATCATTACTTCCTAAACCAAACAACTTTCCATCTTCAATTAAAGGGAAAAATGGATCAACCGTATATCCAGAATTAGGCTTTACTGTGTCATGGTGTGAATTCAACCAGAGTGTGGGCTTCTTGCGATCAAAGGGAGCAGCAAAGGCCCAAATATTATTCCCCGATCGTTCTACGGCAACATCTCGTGTGATTAGGAAATCTTCAATCAACTCGGATGTAGCTCGCTCTTGCGTGGAAAATGAAGGCGTCTGAATCAGCTGACCAAGCAAATCAACAGCATCCTGATACAGTGGGCTCATTTTTTTCACGACTTCAAATCAATAAAGATCATAGTGATGCTGCTCGATGATCGTACCAGATAGTTTCCCTTTTGAAGCCAATTGTAGATTTTCAGCTTTTCCAATCCAAACGTAATTCACACCTTTCTGAAGGGCCTCGAAGGCATTGTCAAGTTTTGGAATCATCCCGGAGTGGATTACTTTCTCTCGCTTCAATTCCCTGTATATATCCTGATTGATCAGCGGAATAATGGAATTTTCATTCTTCTCATCAATCAAAACCCCACTTTTGTTGAAGCAGAAATATAGATTTACTTGATGCTCCACTGCCAGACTTGTGGCCAGCGCTGAGGCGATGCTATCGGCATTGGTATTCAGTAATTGGCCCCCCCCGTCATGCGTAATGGCATTCACTACAGGAAGTAACTGACCGGCGAGCAAGTGATCAATCAACTTGACATTGATCTCTTGGATATCACCGACATAACCAAAATCAATTTCCTTTACCGGTCTTTTGATAGATCGGATGACATTGCCGTCCGCACCAGTCATCCCTATCGCATTCACTTGTAGTGCCTGAAGCTTAGCTACAATGTTTTTATTAATCAATCCTGCATATACCATCGTTACCACATCCAGGGTATCTTTATCAGTTATCCGACGCCCATCCACCATCTCAGGCATCACACCGAGGGATTCACCAAAGCGAGAAGCCATAATACCGCCGCCATGGACAAGGATTTTATGGCCAGGGATTTTTGCAAAAATCTTCAAAAACTCATCTAGCTTTTCGGGGTAATCGATAACGTTTCCACCTATTTTAATGACACTGATTTTCATAACATTTATTGAGAATCGAGTAAATGACTGATCACCGACTGTGCAGCAAATACTCTGTTTTTAGCTTGTTCTTGTACTAATGAATGGGAGCTGTCAAGCACCTCATCCGATAGCTCGACATTTCTTCGCACTGGTAGACAGTGCATAATTTTTGCATTTGGGGCGTCTTTCAGATGCGCCTTGGTCAGCATCCAATTGGAATCTACCGGTAGGATTTTGCCATAATCGTTGAATGAAGACCAATTCTTAACATACACAAAGTCAGCACCTTCCAGTGCTTTATCTTGATCATATTCTAGCTTGGCACCTTTTGTAAATCGTTCGTCCAGCTCGTAACCCGCAGGATGAGTAATCGTCAGGTCATGATCCATTCCTAAGGTCCATTCCGCGAAGCTATTCGCCACAGCATGTGGAATTGCTTTGATATGAGGAGCCCAAGTCATCACGACTTTAGGTCTGGCCTGAGTTGAATTCTCCTTAATTGTAATCTGATCTGCCAAACTTTGGAGTGGATGACGAATTGCTGATTCCAAACTGATCACTGGCTTTCCGCAGTAGGTCACAAACTGATTAAAGACAAAATCCGCAATATCTTCTTCTCTATTAGTTAAAGAAGGAAATGCTCTGATCGCCAGGATATCGAAATAAGATCCTAACACTGCCGCAGCATCCCTGATATGCTCTACTTTATCACGATTCATCACTGCGCCATCGTTCATCTCCAGTGCCCATCCTTCCTTGTCCATACTTAGAATTATTGGCTCCATACCAAGATTTAGCGCCGCCAGTTGGATGGAAACTCGAGTCCTTAGTGATGGATTTAAAAAAACACAGCCTATTCGCTTTCCTGATCCTTTTAGTTTATCTACAAAGGGATCACGCTTGTACAGAAGCGCCTGATCGATCAGTTGATTACCAAGATCATAGGATTCAAATTTGGTGAAATGTATAATTGGCTTGATAATATTTGCCATTTAATATAAAATAAAGAAGATTAACTTAATATTTCTCGTATTGCGGCTATAAACGAATTTAACTGATTCCATTCGATATTTAAAGGAGGAAGAAGACGAATAGTCTGTTTGCCAGCTGCACTTCCAGTGAAAATATGGTATTTCTGCACCAGTTCTGTCCGAACGGGACCTGCATCACGATCCAAATCAATTCCGATCATCAGTCCTATTCCTCGGACATCTGTAATTCCAGGAATATCCTTCAGCTCCTTCATTAATTGAGTGCCGAGTAATTCGGCTTGTGGAATGAGCCTTTCAGATTCTAGTACTTCTAGAACGGCGAGACTTGCTGCACAGGCCAGGTGATTTCCTCCAAATGTAGTCCCTAGCATTCCATAGCTTGATTTGATATTCGGAGAGATTAAGATTCCACCGATAGGATAGCCATTCCCCATTCCTTTTGCCATGCTGATGATGTCAGGCATAACACCTTCTGCCCATTGATACGCAAAGAATCGACCGGTACGGCCAAAGCCTGATTGTACCTCATCCAAAATCAATTTGGCTTCATATTTTTTGGCTAATGCGGCGATTCCTTTCAAAAACTCAGCTGAAGGAACTTGAATTCCACCGACACCTTGAATGCCCTCAATGATAATTCCAGCAATGGTTTTGGACTTCAAAGCTTCCTCTGTAGCTTCCAAATTACCCCAAGGAAGAATATGGAAATCTTTTCGTGCATTACATGGTGCTATGATTTTGGGATTGTCTGTCAACGCAACGGCGGCGGATGTTCGTCCATGAAACGCACCGGTGTAGGAGATAAAGCCGGATTTGTTTGTATCAAACGAAGCCATTTTCAATGCATTCTCATTTGCTTCAGCGCCGGAATTGCAGAGAAAAAGTTGATACTCATGCAGGCAAGAAAGCTCTGCCAACTTGGAGGCATATTCTTTTTGAATCGGAATCTGTACAGAATTCGAATAAAAAGCGATCTGATCCAATTGATCTTTGATTCGCTTCACAAAATGTGGATGCGTATGACCAATCGAGATTACAGCATGCCCGCCATAAAGGTCCAAATATTCCTGCCCCTGATCATCCCAAAGTTTTGACCCAGCAGCTTTGGCGATAGTGACAGGCATTAAAGGATATACATCGAATAATTTCATTTTTATTTACGAGTTACGGTATAATAGTTACGAGCTGCGAATTACGATTTAGAAGCACTTCAAATTTTTTTTATAAACAGTGAGCCATTTTCCAATGCTTTTTAGGGATGGATAGTAGTTGAGAAGATGCCTTATTTTAGCTTTCTCACCTTAGCTTTTTCACTTTATAGTGCAATGCTTTTTAGCCTCAACCCTTCTTTTTCATCCAAACCAAAAGCTAGATTGAAATTCTGAACAGCCTGCCCCGAAGCTCCTTTCAACAGGTTATCAATCGCTGAATAGATGACGAGCTGACCTTTCTTGACTTGAAGATAAATGATGCACTTATTGGTATTCACCACTTGCTTCAGATCAATATCCAGGCTCGAAACATGGGTAAAAGCCGCATCAGCATAAAACTCCTGATAGGCTTTTAATGCTTGTTCACCTGTACCCTCAAAAGGAAAATAGCTGGTAATCCAGATTCCACGGGAGAAATTTCCACGATACGGAACGAATAGCATTTCCGAATCAAAACTCGAATTGACCAGTGAAAATGTTTGCGAAGTCTCAGCCAAATGTTGGTGATCAAACAACTTATAAACTGACATATTGCTGGTTCGATAGCTGAAATGCGAAGTCTCAGCCAGTTTTTTGCCCGCACCAGTACTACCGGTAATCCCCGAAATATGGATTTGACCTTTTACCCAGTCTTTGGCAATTGCGGGTAAAAGGCCCAATTGAATTGCTGTTGCAAAGCATCCGGGATTTGCAATTCGTTTTGCTCTTTGAATCTTTGCACTGTTCACCTCAGGAAGTCCATAGACAAAACCATTGGATTCATTTCTGAAGTCAGTCGAGAGATCAATGATAACGGTCTCGGAGCGGAAATGATTTTTTTCTAAAAAGCCTTTCGCTTCTCCATGAGGCAATCCTAGAAAAACAGCTTCAATTCCTTCAGTTTGTACTTCATCAGTAAAAACCAATTCAGAATCGCCAATCAAATCAGGATGAACCTCCGCCACTTTTTTTCCTTTCTGACTATTGCTGTGCACATACACCAGCTCGCAGGCAGGATGATGAACCAATAGCCGAAGTAATTCGCCTCCAGTATATCCAGCGGCACCAATGATGGCTGTTTTAATTCGGTTCATCGGAATGGTTTACTTTATGGAAGATCGAAGTTTGATTACCCAGGATTCTAGTGAATCCTTTTACATCAGCTGCGGTATAGCCTTTGTTCATTTCACCATAGCTTCCAAACTTATTGGACATCAGATCATTGTCGGAGTGAATCCCCAATAGTGTAAATCGATAAGGCTGTAACATCACCCGAACTTCACCATTCACAAAAGTTTGGGTGTCGGCTAAGAAAGCTTCCAGATTTCGCATCACTGGATCAAGGTAATGTCCTTCATGCAGGTGATTTCCGTAGAATTCTGACAGTTGATTTTTCCAGAAAAGCTGCCATTTGGTAAGCGTATGCTTTTCCAAAAGCTGATGCCCTTTGATAATAATCAATGGCGCAGCGGCCTCAAATCCTACGCGACCTTTGATGCCGATGATTGTATCTCCCACGTGGATGTCGCGGCCGATTCCATAAGGCCCGGCCAGGGCCTGCACTTCCTGAATCGCCTCCACAGCGGTTTCGTAATTCTTTCCATTCACTCCTTGTAACTCACCGTGCACAAAGGTCAAGGTCAATTCTTTCGGCTCATGAGCAGTTACCTGCGTAGGCCAGGCTTCTTCAGGAAGGTAATCTGAAGAAGTCAGCGTTTCTTTTCCGCCAACTGATGTACCCCAAATTCCTTTATTAATAGAATAAGCTGCTTTTTCGAAATTCATTGCTACCCCATGCTTTTTGAGGTATTCGATCTCTTCCTGACGGGAAAGCTTCAAATCCCGAATGGGAGTGATGATTTCGATATCCGGTACAATGGTTTGGAAAATCATATCAAAACGAACCTGATCATTTCCTGCACCGGTTGATCCATGTGCCACGGCTTTTGCACCAATTGATTTTGCGTATTCTGCAAGGGATTTAGCCTGCAGGATTCGCTCTGCTGATACAGAGAGGGGATAGGTTTGATTTTTCAATACATTACCAAAGACTAAATACTTGAGCACCTCTTGGTAATAGGCCTCCACCACATCTAAGATATGGAAGGAAGCTACGCCTAGATTATTTGCCCTAGTCTCAATGCCCTTCAATTCTTCTTGCGAAAAACCTCCGGTGTTTACGATGACTGCATGCACCTCATAGCCTAAATCTCTGGAAAGGTGTAAAGCACAAAATGTGGTATCTAGACCTCCACTGTAAGCCAAAACTATTTTTTTCATCTCAATTAATTTTACCCCTATTCAGAAGGGGGAATGTTATAAAAAGAAGCTGGTAACGGAATCTTTCGATTTGGTCAATTTAAGCATCACATATTTCTTCAGACTAACCCAGCGATTAAACAGGTTAATCTCCTTCTTGAAATCATCCCGAAGTGCAAGTTCTTCTGTATTGTTTTTTTTCGCCTGAGGATCAAACAGCATGGCGGTACAAATACAATTTTGTCTGCTTTTACTCATCAATATCTCATAATTCACACAACTTTGGCAACCTTTCCAGAAAGCCTCATCATCTGTCAAATCAGAATAGGAGACTGGGATATAGCCCAATTCTGAATTAATCTTCATCACTGCAGCTCCCGTAGTCAAGCCAAAGATCTTAGAATCAGGATATTTCTGGCGGCTGAGCTTGAAGATTTCACGCTTGATCTTCCGAGCTAATCCGTATTTCCGAAACTCAGGCGCCACGATCAAGCCTGAGTTTGCCACGTACTTGCCATGTCCCCAAGCTTCGATGTAGCAGAATCCCGCCCAGGTCCCATCGTG
>JBDNIP010000191.1:0-6494 GCA_041688245.1 Algoriphagus sp. | reverse complement strand
CGAACTTAATTCACATCATATTTGTAGAAATCTAATTTTTATCTCATAAGATCGATCAAAATACCTGATAAATAAGAATACCAGACTATTACAGACTTAGTACAATACAGCCCAATATCCACTCTCGATTTAGATCAAATTGACCCATTTATTTTTATAAATCGCTATGGAGGTCTGTAGATTTATCAGCTTTGGTTAAATCTTCCTGCTTCGAAGAAAATGAATGAACCGAGGTATCTGGGACTTAAAAAAAATGAAATCAACCACTTTCAATCTGATTCTGGAAAAGTAAAAGTGCAACAGCTTTTTGGAGCTTGGGAGGAAGTTGAAGGTTCATTTGAGCCAAGTTTTCCTTTGACTATGAGTACGATTTATTTCAAATCCGTGGGCAAAATTTCTAAGTCTATCCCAAAAGATGAAAATATATTTTACTACTTAATACGAAGAGCAATAAAATAAACTGTGTTGAGATTAATTATAGACATTTAGTGGGATTTGAAAATGACGGTATTGAAATTAAAGTTGAGACTATCGCGGAATCGACTCTGATCTACGAACATGCTTTACCACTTAATGAACGTACGTTTGGCAGAGTCCACTTATATCAAATATTGAATAAGAAACCCTCGAAGCTTATCAAGCTTATCAATTCGGAAGTTTTGAAAGCTGGAGCTACTAAAACCCTCGTAACAGTTGATGATTAAGTCCATAAGTAATCAAGAAAACTGTTTACAAAGTGACTAGCTATCGATAATATCCTGAGAAATAAGACGGTAAATTTCCGCGATTTCTTCATTATAGTTCAAGAACTGGTGATGCTCCTCTAAGGTCTCATAATCAGCTCGAATAGCAGGTCCAGTCTGTGCATTCTTGGCTCCGATCTGAAGACTTTTTGAAATGGTCTCAATGATTAAAGGCTTGAGCATTTCAAAATCCAGACCTTGTCTTTGCATGATTTGCTCTGCTATTCGGATCATATGATTGGAAAAATTACTTGCAAAAACAGCTGCGACATGAAGACCTTTCCGATCTTTTGATTGGACCGTGAACACTTGACGGGTTAGACTTTTCGCAAGTTTCTTCAACTTCTGTAGAATCGCCTCATCAGATGATTCAACCAAGATCGGTAGTTCACTCCACTCCACTTTCTTCCCAATCGAAAAGCTTTGGAGTGGATAAAAAACACCAGTGTAGGTCGCAGCGCTTAAATTCAAACTCACCAGATCAACCGAACCAGAAGTGTGAACTAGAATTGAACCCTGGGGCAAAATGATTGCATCAGAAACTTCAGATATCGCTGAATCCTTAACAGCCAATATAAATAACTCCGCTTTACTCTCGGAGAAATCCAAATCGTCTTTTGGAAGGGCCTCGTATACCCGTTCAGTGATCTTACTGGCAGATTTCAGATCGCGGGCATATACTTCTGTAACCTTATGACCAGCATCTTCTAAAGCTGGAGCAAGGTGCCAAGCTACATTACCAGCGCCTATTATTGCAATATTAAACTTCATCATTAAATAATCTGGTGATCCGCAATGATGCCAGTAACCTCTCTTTCTTTGCTTGACTGGAAGTACAGATGACGTCTTGATAACAATCGGCAGAAGTACGGGCAATACTAGTGTTTACCATATATTGAGCCGCTTTTATCTTTTACTTGTATGATTGCGAATAATGAAATTAAATAAACTCATTTTAAGCCAAAAATAAAAAGCCATTCAAATTGATATGAATGGCTTTAAAAATCTTTACTTATTCTTTTAAATATGAAGCGCTCGATTATCAGTAGCAGCTAGGCAAGCCTCTTTGAACGCTTCTGTATAGGTGGGGTGAGCATGGGACATTCTGGTTATATCTTCAGCAGAAGCTCGAAATTCCATAGCTACAACTGCCTCAGCAATCATATCTGCAGTTCTGGGACCGATCATGTGGACTCCTAATATTTCGTCTGTAGCGGCATCAGCCAGTACCTTGACCAGACCGTCCGTATCCATGGATGCACGTGCACGCCCAGAAGCCGCAAATGGAAACTTACCAGTCTTATACTTTACTCCCTTTGCTTTTAATTCCTCCTCAGTGTACCCCACGGCAGCTACCTCTGGCCAGGTATAAACTACACCAGGAATTAGATTATAATCCATGTGAGGCTTGTGTCCGGCGATAGTCTCGGCTACAAATGTACCTTCCTCTTCGGCTTTGTGGGCAAGCATTGCTCCTTTGACCACGTCACCAATGGCATAAATATTTGAAGCAGTAGTCTGCAAATGTTGATTCACTTCTACTTGACCTCTTTCAGTGATTTTTACTCCGGCAGCCTCAGCATTTAAGCCATCGGTATAAGGTCTTCTACCAATTGAAACTAGCACGTAATCGCTCTTGATTTCAACTATTTCGCCCTTAGCGTTTTCAGCTTTCACTGTGACCTCATCACCTTTTCTTTCTACTCCTACCACTTTATGCTTTAAGTAAAAATCAAATCCGATTTTCTTCAAAGACTTCTGAAGTTCTTTGCCCATCGTACGATCCATCGAAGGAATCAATGAATCCATAAACTCTATTACCGAGACTTTGGCTCCCATACGACCATAAACTGAACCAAGCTCCATACCGATTACTCCACCACCGATTACGATCAAGTGCTTTGGAATTTCTTTCATCTTGAGAGCTTCCGTGGATGTAATTACACGGTCCTTATCCAATTTAATAAATGGTAGATTCGCTGGCTTGGAGCCAGTTGCGATGATGATGCTCTTACCCTGGATTTCTTCGGAAGCACCATCGTCCTTAGTTACTTTGACAGTAGTATTATTCACGAAAGAGCCCAAGCCCTGATGGACATCGATCTTATTTTTTTTCATCAAATAAAAAATCCCTTCCACATTTTGCTTGACCACATCTTCTTTGCGAGCGATCATTTGCTTTAAGTCAACTTTCAAGTTGCTTATGTTGATGCCGTGAATTTTGAAAGTATGAGCAGCATTATGGTAATGCTCAGAAGAATCTAAAAGTGCTTTCGAAGGAATGCAGCCTACATTCAGGCATGTCCCGCCAAGCGTCGGGTATTTCTCGATGATTGCAGTTTTCATTCCAAGTTGTGCGCAGCGAATCGCTGCTACATATCCACCTGGGCCAGAACCAATTATTATGACGTCGTACATTTTTTTTAGAATTTAGAGTCTAGAAGCAAGAGCCAAGACTGGTTAAAATGAGGGCTAATGAATTTCTGCCCGTCGTAAATCATATTTCTTAAATCTTAAATCAATCAGACTCCAAACAATAGTCGTGTCGGCTCCTCTAGCAATTGCTTCACGCGGACCAAGAAGCTCACAGATTCTCTTCCATCGATGACTCGGTGATCATAAGAAAGTGCGATATACATCATCGGAAGGATTTTTACCTCACCGTTAACAGCCATTGGGCGCTCCACGATATTATGCATTCCCAAGATGGCAGACTGCGGTGCATTAATGATCGGAGTGGACATCATAGATCCAAATACTCCTCCATTAGTGAGGGTAAAGGTACCTCCGGTCATTTCTTCAATTGATAATTTATTATCTCTAGCTTTTCCAGCTAGTCTTACCACCTCTTTTTCGATTTGGTCAAAAGACATGATTTCTGCATTTCGGATAACTGGAACAACCAAGCCTTTTGGCGCTGAAACTGCGATTGAGATATCACAATAGTCATTGAACACCAGCTCATTGCCATCAATTTTAGCATTTACTGAAGGCCATTCTTGTAGTGCTACACAAACGGCTTTGGTAAAGAATGACATAAAGCCAAGGCCTACACCGTGCTTTTCCTTAAATTGATCTTTAAATTTGGAGCGCAAATCCATGATCGGCTTCATGTTCACTTCGTTAAACGTAGTCAACATCGCTGTTTCATTTTTCACAGTAACCAATCTTCTGGATACCGTTTTTCTCAAGGAGGACATTCTTTCTCTTCGCTCATTTCGCGAGCCAAAAACCGAAACCGGTGTAGGTTCAGATTTAGTTTCTGCTTTGCGTTCAGATTTAGTTTCTACTTTGGTTTCTGCTTTGTGAGCAGCATCAGGAACAGGAGTAGCTTTTTTTGCCGCCTCGGCATCTTCTTTTGTGATTCTCCCACCTTTTCCAGATCCTTTTACTTCAGTAGCTGAAATTCCTCTTTCAGAAAGTATTTTGGCAGCAGCAGGGGAAGCATGTCCTGTCGCATAAGATTCTTTGTCTTTGTCCGAAGCTGAAGCAGCCTCAAGCGTATCACTTGTGCTATCAGTTGTAAAAGTCTCATCTTTCGAAACTTCGATCGTGCAGATCATACCTCCGATTTCAAGCGTATCCCCTTCTTCGGCTACATGACGAAGAATACCTGCAGCTTCTGCCGGGAGTTCGAAAGTTGCTTTATCAGAATCTACTTCTGCGATGATTTCATCCAACTTCACCAAATCCCCATCTTTTTTCAGCCAATTAGCAAGAGTTACCTCCGTGATTGATTCCCCTACCGTAGGCACTACCATAGTTTTTACTTCTCCTCTACTAGCAGTATCCGCTTTTGCTGAAGTTTCTGGTTTTGGAGTATCGGATGGAGTATTGGAAGGAATTTCTGATTTAGGAGTATCGAAAGGAGTGGCGGGTTCAGAACGGGTTGCACCTGCTGCGATAATACAAATTAAAGCTCCGATTGCTAGCGTATCGCCTTCATGGGCTTTGATTTTCAGTATTCCAGCAGCTTCAGCCGGCAGTTCAAATGTAGCTTTGTCTGACTCTAGCTCACATAATACTTCATCCATCTGAACTTCATCGCCATCTTTTT
This sequence comes from Algoriphagus sp., assembly GCA_041688245.1. Taxonomy (GTDB): domain Bacteria; phylum Bacteroidota; class Bacteroidia; order Cytophagales; family Cyclobacteriaceae; genus Algoriphagus. The sequence continues at coordinate 1,694 of JBDNIP010000191.1, read as the reverse complement.
TAAACCATTGGCCGACGATCACTTCGGTAATTGACTCACCTACTGCGGGGACTTTAATTTCTTTGCTCATAAGATTAATGTTGTTGTCATCGAAAAGTGGTGACAAAATGCTTGGATTTATTTTGGGATTTAGGCTTGAAAAATTAACTGACTTTTAGTGCTTTGGCAACAATGTTTCGCTGTTCTTCTACGTGAACTTTATTATATCCTGTCGCAGGAGAAGCACTGGCTTTACGGGAAATCAACTCCATTGGCAGCTCTTTATAAAGTAATCTCAAAATATAATTCCAATAACCCATATTTTCAGGCTCTTCCTGTACCCACACTACCTCTGTTTTTCCGTATCCTTTTAGGATCTCCGTAATTTGATTAATAGGCAAAGGATGAAGCTGCTCAATCCTTACGATAGCCACATTAGTGATTTTATCCTTCTCTCTCGCTTCTGCCAGATCATAATAGATTTTTCCGGAGCATAAAATGACGCGTTTTACTTCTTTGGCTTTTACTTTAAGATCGTCAATTACTTCTCTAAATGATCCTGTGGTAAATTCTGCCAAAGGAGATACTACTTTTGGATGTCTCAACAAAGACTTGGGAGACATCACAATACAAGGTTTTCTAAATTTCCAAGTCATCTGTCTACGAAGCAGATGGAAAAAGTTGGAAGGCTCGGTAATATTAGCAACTATCATATTATAGTCGGCAGAAAGCTGAAGAAATCGCTCCGGTCTTGCATTGGAGTGTTCAGGACCTTGCCCTTCATAGCCATGTGGGAGGAGAAGAACCAAACCATTCATTTTTTGCCATTTGGTCTCCCCTGAGGAGATAAACTGATCGATCATAGTTTGGGCACCATTGGCAAAATCGCCAAATTGAGCTTCCCAGATAGTCAGTGAATTCGGATTTGCAATACTATAGCCATATTCGAAACCCAATACGGCGTATTCTGAAAGCAAGGAATTATAAATATGGAACTGCCCTTTACGATCTTTTAATTGTAATAGCGAATTGAATTCTTGGTTGGTATTCGCATCATGAAGGACTGCATGACGATGGGAAAAAGTGCCACGCTGAACATCCTGACCTGTCAATCGAACACTTCTACCTTCCAAAAGGAGCGTACCATAAGCCAACAGTTCAGCTGCTGCCCAATTCAATTTTTTGGACTGGAAAAACATATCCTTCCGTTGCTTCAATTGCGATTCAATCTGCTTCAGTGGCTTAAAGCCCTTTGGCACTAGCGTTAAGGCATTCGCAACCTTTTCAATTTCAGCTTTGGGAACACCAGTTGGAGGGGATTTATCAAAATCTGCAGGCTCAGAACGTCTCAAGCTCTGCCATTCCTCTTCAAATCTGGTGGCCTGATAAGGCAAAGGTTTCTCTTTCACCATATTTAGACGATCCTGAAGTAATTGTCTAAATTCTTCATCCATTTGAGAAGCTATTTTTGCTTCAAGATCTCCACGCTCAGTCAGGTGTTTTATATAAATTTCCCGTGGATTGGAATGCTTGGATATAATATTGTATAGTTCTGGCTGGGTAAATTTAGGCTCATCAGCCTCATTATGACCATGTCGCCTGTAGCAGACCATATCAACGAAGATGTCTCTACTAAATTTTTGGCGAAATTCCGAAGCCAGTTTTGCGGCAAAGACCACAGCCTCGGCATTGTCACCATTCACGTGAATTACCGG
>JBDNIP010000190.1:0-1994 GCA_041688245.1 Algoriphagus sp. | reverse complement strand
AGCGGATTGTAGGCAAGCGACTCGTGATAGGCTATAATTTAATCAATGCCTTAATGTTCTGCTTTTTGGCAGGATCCATGATCGCCGTATCCGCAACTGCCGTGGGAATCCCATTTGGTTTGGAGATGCCCACGCTTACCGACTGGATGCCAAGAACCTCAGGTTGGATTATTACCGTGGTCTTAATGGGGGCAGTGATTACGCTTGTAGCGATTCAAGGCTACTCCTATGTAGCTCGCTTCGCAAATTTGATGGCGCCCTGGATGATTTTGATTTTTGTAGGGGCGGGATTGATTGGGCTTTCGCAATTGGGCGTAAATAGCTGGGAAAGTCTTATTTCGATTTCCAACGAGGTAATCTGGACAGGAATTCCCCTAGAAGGAATGTCCAAATTCACCATTTGGCACATCATCTTTTTCGCTTGGTTTTGTAATATGGCCATGCATATCGGAATGTCAGACCTGACGATTCTTCGCTATGCAAGATCATGGAAATACGGCTTTTTATCTTTTGCGGGAATGTTTATCGGGCATTTCTTCGCTTGGATTGCCTCGGGAATCCTATATGCAGTTTTTCTTCAGGCTAATTCTTCTTCGAGTGCTTTTGCTCCAGGAGAGATTGCTTTTCAAACCGCAGGAATCGCAGGGGCAGTTTGTGTAATCGTTGCAGGTTGGACCACTGCAAATCCTACCATCTACAGAGCGGGGTTGGCTTTGCAGGGGATTTTTCCAAAAACAGCCACCTGGAAAATCACTGCACTAGTTGGAGGAATTACCAGCCTTGCCGCTTGTTTCCCCGCTTTGGTAATGAAATTACTTGATTTTGTGGCCTTATATGGATTGCTTTTGATGCCGATGGGAGCGGTGATCTTTGCGGATTTCTATTTTGCCAAGCGATTTGATTTTCAATCTGAGCAAGCCTTGAACAACAAAAAAAGCTTCAGTATTCCTTCTTTTATTGCCTGGATTCTGACCCTGATTATTTGTCTTGGATTAAATCAATTTTATGGCTTAGAAATATTCTTCCTCGGACTTCCAGGTTGGTTTATTGCTGTGGCGCTATTTGTAGGCTTTTCTAAAGTTTATTATCCATCTGCTAAATTGAAAATGGCATGAACCCATTTCTTAAAATTCTATCGTTTATTGGGCTTTTGCTCACGATGTTTCCGCCTATTTTGATTTTTATGGGTAAAATTGATCTGGATACCACAAAATTATTGATGACCATTGGGATGATAGCTTGGTTTTCAAGTGCGCCTTTTTGGATAAATAAGAAGGAGTGAAGTGAGCAGTTCTCAGTAGACAGTTTTCAGTGAGCAGTGGGCATCCACGAAAGTTATCGGGAGCAGTGGGCAACTCTCCCTTGGAATTGAATCTTATTTTGGAAAATGATTTTGAATAAAGGGGCAAGAGGGATTTTCTGAAGACTGGAATTTTAAAATGTAAGTATGAAATCTGAAGTGAGAAAGCTGAAAAGGTAAATCAGAAAGCAGAAAAAAACATGAACCATATAGTCACATAGATCTCATAGTTTTAGAAAAGATGCAGTGTTCAATTATTAAATTCCTTTAAAAAAGCGGCGTTTTCTGCGGTCACCTACCTTCTCGGTAGGCAGGTCTCTGGGAAAGGTTTCAAGGAGAGAATAATAGAAAATAAAATTATCCGCTACTTTGCCAATAGGCAAAAAAGACAAGAATATAATTAGTGCCAAATTGATATTTTGGCATTTCGGTCTTCTCTGCCTACCGGCAGGCAGGCGTCCTAGCTCTTCTGTCCCAATAAAGCAAAAAAAATAAGGCTACTGGTGCAATTGCGGAGATATATAATTGAAAAAAATTAAGTCAAGAATTAATCATCACTAATTGAGCATGTCTAATTCAGTCAAACACCATCAAAAATCACTCGACCTATTTAAGGACCAACTTGAAGAAAGACAAATTCACTTGTCGGATTTGATCTCCAAAATTTCAGCTTTTCAGATTGCTATTCCAAGTT
>JBDNIP010000189.1:0-2172 GCA_041688245.1 Algoriphagus sp. | reverse complement strand
AGTCGGAGATCTTAAACGGTATCGGAGAGTAGGCTAAATGTGGTAAAGGCAATGACGGCAAAGTAGTTCCTATAATATTCAGGCCTTACCGTGAATTTGATGGCAACGGTTTTTTTTGGGGGGGGGAGTCCTATACCAGCCGTAAAGAATTTATCAACATGCTGTTTGAGGATGATCTGAAGGATATTCACAGGAAATAAACTGGTAAGAGGTCGGTGAAACAATTAGAAATAGGGAGTTATCCTTCATGGCCCATGCATAACAGTTATTCAAATATTGACCGGATAATACATAGCTTTATCTTGAATAAAAAAACAACGGCTGGATAGAAATCCAACCGTTGCTTTTTTAAATAATCGCAGCCCTTAATAACTCTCCGACTCATTTGGAAAGTCTTGTGACTTCACATCCTTGATGTAATTAGTAAAAGCCTCCGTCATGATTCCTTGTAGATCGGCGTATTGACGTAAAAACCGCGGCTTAAATTCTTGAGTAATTCCCAACATATCGTGCATCACGAGCACTTGGCCATCGACGCCCCCACCTGCTCCAATGCCTATTACTGGAATGGAAATCGTCTGAGCGACTTTGGTTGCTAACTCAGCGGGAATTTTTTCTAAAACAATAGCAAAACAACCACATGCCTCCAATACTTTGGCATCTTCAATAAGTTTTTCAGCTTCAGCTTCTTCTTTCGCTCGGACAGCATAAGTCCCAAATTTGTAGATTGACTGGGGAGTAAGGCCTAGGTGTCCCATTACAGGAACACCTGCACTTAGAATTCGAATCACCGATTCTTTGATCTCTGCTCCACCCTCCACTTTGACGGAATGGGCACCTGATTCTTTCATAATTCGGATCGCCGACCGCAGTGCTTCAGAGCTGTTACCTTGATAATTGCCAAAGGGAATATCCACCACGACAAATGAACGCTTAACTGCTCTTACTACTGCAGAAGCATGGTAGATCATTTGATCTAAGGTAATCGGGAGTGTAGTCTCATGACCAGCCATCACATTGGAAGCGGAGTCGCCAACTAAAATAATATCGATACCAGCTGAATCTACGATCTTCGCCATCGAATAATCGTAAGCTGTGAGCATGGAGATCTTCTCCCCTCGATCCTTCATCTCTTGAAGAATATGGGTGGTGATTCGTTTGATATTTGCTGAAGAATGTACGGACATAGCTTTATAAAAGGTGAACTGAGTAATTGTTTTCAGAAGAAAAATCTACCCGAATATGCTCATTGAGTGTGGTCGAAAGCTCATATCCGGTATAATCTGGTCTAATAGGGAATAATCCGTGACTTCGGTTGACCAAGACAGCCACTTCCATCTTATGTAGCTCGATGTCCAAGAATGGCTTCATCGCGTAGGCAAGTGTTTTCCCTGTATTCAAAACATCATCAACAATAAGAAGCGTTTTACCATGAAGCTCAATAGAGCTGGATAGTTCCACTTCGGATTTTGCCAGATTTGACTTGTCTAGCAGGATTTCAACTTCCTCGATTTTCAAATCTGATATGGCTTGTAATTCTGCTACCAAGAGGCCCGCAAGTATCTTTCCCATTCCGGAAATGCCCGCGATGACAACTGCACCCGAACCCAGATTACGTTCGTAAATTTCATAAGCCATTCGGGTAATTTTCTTTTTAATCTGATTGTGATTAAGTACCTCGCTCATGTTTTTTCTAAAATTAAAATTAAGTATTTATGTCCAGATTCAAAATTTAATCCGGTCTCTATCTACGATTATCCTCTTCGTTTAAGATATTCAGATAGCTTTCATAGCGGTAGGGATGAATGTAACCTTCTTCCAGTTTTTTCATTATCATACATCCAGGCTCATTCGAATGCTGACAATTATTGTATTTGCACTGACCGAGGTAATTTCGCATTTCTGGGAAATAATGAGATAATTCGAAATCGTCCACATCCAAAATCCCAAACTCCTTAATTCCCGGTGTGTCGATAAGACTTCCCTCATATTCCAACGGGAAAAGCTCAGCAAATGTCGTTGTATGGACTCCCTTATCACTGAATGTGGAAATCTCCTTCGTACTTTGAGCAGCTTCAGGGATCAAGGCATTCAATATCGTAGATTTTCCCACCCCGGAATGTCCGGAGATCAGTGTGGTTTTGTTGGCTAATACGGGTTGGAAAAGTTGTT
>JBDNIP010000188.1:0-1737 GCA_041688245.1 Algoriphagus sp. | reverse complement strand
CTATCAATTACAAGCGTCAAGGGCCTTTTGAGCAATTAGATATTGGTGCCTATTTTTATGTCGAACCAATTGTATTCGGACTTTGGTATCGTGGATTGCCCTACAAACCAGTTGAAAATCAGAGTAATCGAGATGCAATCGTGATGATGATCGGGGTCAATCTATTGAGTGGTTTGAACGTAGGTTATAGCTTTGATTATACCGTATCGCAACTGGGGATTCAGTCAGGTGGTGCACATGAGATTAGCTTATCATGGACTCTGCCGAATAGCAACCAGGGAAGTCCTCGAAGAAGGGATACAGTCCTTCCTTGCCCTAAATTCTAAATTTTCATGGAACCTGTTTTATTAAAGAATATCCTCTTAGGTGTGGTGGCTTTTGGTTTTTTGGCAACAAAAATTCTCAGCTATCTCAATTATCGACAGCCAATCCCCAAAGTTCCTGATATCCTCTCGGACTATTTGACTGATCAAAAGCTTCAAGAATCAAAAAAGTACCAAAATGAAAACTACAGGTTTGGATTAGTTTCAGGAATATTTTCCTTTACACTGACTTTCTTTTTTATCAGTCAAGGTTGGTTTGGAGCCATTGATTCTTGGTTGAAAACCTTTGAAATTGCGCCATTGCTGGAATCAGTAGTTTTCTTTGGGCTTATTTTTATTGGTTCGGATATTCTCAGTTTACCATTTGATTGTTACAGCACCTTTGTAATCGAGGAGAAATTCGGTTTCAACAAATCCACCGTTAAGACCTTCTTTTCAGATAAATTAAAGGGATATCTTCTTTCCATTTTGATAGGCGGAGGGTTATTGCTTTTATTTCTTTGGCTAATTCATCAGATTGGAGCTGATTTCTGGTGGATTTTTTGGATTGCGGCAGCGGTTTTTATGGTTTTTGTAAATTTGTTTTACACCGCCTTGATCCTGCCGTTCTTTAATAAATTGACTCCACTTGCTGATGGCGAATTGAAAGAAGAGATTTTGCGCTATGCAAAATCAGTCAATTTTCCTCTGGATAATATCTTCATCATGAACGGAAGCAAACGGTCTTCTAAGGCAAACGCGTTCTTCTCAGGTTTTGGAAGCCACAAGAAAGTAGTTCTTTTCGATACACTTTTGGATCAGCATACGCCAGACGAATTGGTTGCAGTATTGGCTCATGAAGTGGGTCATTACAAAAAGAAGCATATCATTCTAAGTATGGTGCTTTCTGTATTACAAATTGGTTTGTTACTATTCTTGCTGGGACAGTTTATATTCAATGAACCGATGAGTATGGCACTAGGTGGGAAAGTTTGGTCGCCGCAGTTGAATATTATCGGGTTCACTATGCTTTTTTCTCCAGTTTCAACCATTCTAGGTGTAGGGATGAACTGGTTGAGCCGTAAAAATGAATTTCAAGCAGATCACTATGCGAAGATCACTTTCGCAGGAAAGCCACTTGCTGAAGCTTTAAAAACGCTCTCCGTCAAAACTCTCAGTAATATCAATCCTCATCCTTGGTACGTATTTGTGAATTATTCGCATCCGCCACTATTGGAGCGGTTGAAGAAGTTGGAGAGTTAGATGATTTATGAATGTTGCCTAATTCCTTTGAAGTTCTGGAGATTTCTAATCTTTCGATTCCAAATTTTTGAAAGCTTCAACTTTAGACCAGAAATCGCCCAAAAGGTCTTCTATAAAAACTTGATACTCTTATCTGGATCCTAGCCATTCACTTCTTGGCTCTAAAATCTTG
>JBDNIP010000019.1:0-2344 GCA_041688245.1 Algoriphagus sp. | reverse complement strand
TAGCCTCATAAAATCAGACAAACGGTCGTTGGATGACAAACCCAATCCCAAGCCAAGACCCCCAAATCGGTTGATATTCAATAGTCTGTTCGGAATCAAATCCACAACACCCAGCGGAATTCTTCCAGAACTGAGATTGGTTATTAGGTTAGATACCAGATTAAGACGCTTTTTATCTTTTTCATCCATCTGATCGAATCTCACATAGGTTAGATATTCCCTTGAGGTGAGTGAATCCAGGCGGAGATTTCCCCACTCATATCGGTTATTTTGAATATCAAAGTCAAGACCAATTGGGCCGAATTTTGTCGATTTGTCTAAGCTATTAAGAACCGCTTTAGAAATAAAAGTCTGATTGACGATCTTCACTGTCTTTCCTCGAAAATCAAAGTCAGACGAAAGATAAATACTATTCATCTGCTCTGGAAACCAATAATTGCCATCCCATTTATTCTTCTGCTGGAGTTCAAAAATTAAATTGGTATCTGGGTCAGCCGGTTTGATCAGGAAGTTTTCTATCGCAAACTGTTTCGATGAGATATGCATCAACCCTTTTCCTAATTGATACACCTTACCTTCTTTGGGCTGAAAAGTGATGATGTATGAAGTGCCTAGACCATTGAGAATACTGTCCTCCAGAAAATAATCGTATTTCTTCAGTCCGTCACTGGATAGTGGATTTACATAGGGTACTTCCAGAATTTTGATATGGTCAGTATAGAAGGAGAAGGGCTGAAAACTGTTAGACGCCATGGCGACCAAAGGATTTTCTATGCCTGACATTTTTGAAGCCTTTACAGTTTCATTCCTTTTACCAGGTTTTTTAAATACCACCTCAGAATAACTTTCAGCCATGAAAAGGTGACCACCCTGAAGAAAATTAGCCGTGGTATCATCCACATCAGGCTGTTCATTCAAGCCGTCCAAAGTCATCACTGTCTTATTGTAGCTTTCAAATTTGTAGGAATCCAATCGTTCGGGATCATTGATGGATTTGTTTTTGATGGCTTTGCGAATGATTGGCAAGGCGAGATTTTCACCAGCGATTACCTGTACTTCGCCTAATTGAAAAGTGAGTGGAGTCAGGAATATTCCCTGATTATTTTTTAGCAAAGCGAAAGTCACCTCCCTTTTTTCATAGCTCACATGAGAGATAATCAATATGGCCTTAGCTTGAACCTGGGTGATCTTGAACCAGCCTCTCAGGTCTGAAACTGCGCCATTTTGCATTTCCCCCAGGATCTGAATGGTCGCAAAAGGGACAGGTTGATTGGTCTTCTGATCAAAAATATAGCCTCCAAATTCTGTAACTTGCGCAAGAGAATTGAAAGATTGAAAACCAAGAAAAAGTACTAAGCCAAAATGTATGAGTGATTTCAAAGGATATTATTTAATTTTAGCAACCTATCCCCTATTATAGATATATAATTTTATACATACTAAGATTTTTCTATTTAGTTTTCAAAGATATAATTATAGATCACTTTATACACTGCTGATTTGACAGTAAAAAAATTTCTTGGGTAAATGACAGTATTTTAGAAGTTAAATAAAGTGTCAAATCTACTTGGGTTAAAAAAAATAACTAATTAAAATACGAATTTTAGTCTTGAGTATTAATCGCTTTGGGCTGATTCAGTTTGAACAAGTGACCTATAAACTAACGAAGATATTTCAGAAAATAATTTTATATTAAACTTACTTCGCCAAGAAATATTTTCTTTACTTCATCAGAGTTTAGTAACTCTACAAACAAGGCAATACTGAAATTATAAATATGATTTTATCCTTTTTAAATAATATGAATTGTGCTAATTAGAAACTAGCAGAATTAGAAATCAAAATTGCTCTTGCGTTGTGGATTCTTTCAAATAATAACATTGCTTTCAAAGCTGGGTCTTTATTCTCCTCCATTGTAATAACTACATTGCCTTTGCCAATTGAAGTTATTAATCTATAGTTGTAATTTTTCTCATTTGACCAAACAATTCCGTTGTGTGGCAAACTCTTTCTTTTCCATTTGTGACTTCCTAACCGATTGTCTTGGATCTTTGAAATACTTGGATTGAAAGAAATAACTCTATTGTGCAGTTCTGAAACTTGATAAATCCCATCCACTTTGTCAACTGTTATATCTTCAATCGACAATCCGCTTTTTCTCAACATAATTTTACCGACGATCTCTCCGTCACTATTCACTAAATCTGATGCCCCACTCATGTTTATAATATCGTTAAGATCAAACGTAACTGTATACGCTTTATCTTGAGCATCTACTGCTAGTGACACTATCAACAAAAATAATGAAGTAAATAGCTTTTTCATATTTTATTAGTTTTGATTT
>JBDNIP010000187.1:0-3606 GCA_041688245.1 Algoriphagus sp. | reverse complement strand
CTGCAGGCTACCTTCGGGAAAAATGGCACGATGATCTGGGAAAAAGCAAATGGCATCGACTTTAGCCCCGTGACTCCCTACTCGGAAGCGAAATCCATTTCTACGGAAAACACCTTTGAGCAAGACACCATCGACGTACGTATGCTGGAGGCGACACTGGTAGCAATGACGGAGCAACTCACCGGCAAGCTGCGCCAAAACAGCCAACTCTCCGCCTGCGTGAGTGTGAAGATTCGCTATTCAGATTTTGACACCCACACAAGTCAGCATCGCATTCCCTATACCTCGGCGGATCACACGCTGATTCCTCTGGTAAAGGAGCTCTTTCGCAAGCTCTACAACCGCCGGATGCTGATCCGACTGATCGGTCTGCGCTTCAGCAGCCTAGTCTATGGCAACTATCAGATCAAACTCTTCGAAGACACTCAGGAGCAGATCAACCTCTATCAGGCGCTGGACAAAATCAATGGGAAATTCGGTGAAAAAAGCGTCTGCCGAGCCGTAGGTATGGGCATTGGAAGAAGACGATTTAATCCTTTTAATGGGGTGGTGACTTGAGGAATTTAAAATGAAGGAATTTAAAATTAACACCTCCTAAATCACTTCATCTTCAGAATCCTTATTCATAAAACATTCTTTTAAACTATTGAAGATGTGCGGCTTATTAGTTTTGTAAATATAGTAATCATAAATAAGCCACACACTTAAGATAAGACCAACTAGATTTTTGAAATCTATATTTTCTGAGGAATAGAATTTGTACACTGCAAATGGTAGACATACAATTCCTATAATAAAAAATTGGACCTGCTTTTTACTTTCTTTCATAGTATTAATTTTTTAATTTTCATGGGATAATTAAAAACATTGCTTAGCTACAGCTTATACCTAAGCTTTCCGTTAGTCAAAGTTCCAACCTCTACTTTACCTGTTTCTTTTGGAGCATAAAGTTCCGTGTAATTGCCTATTTGCCCTGAAATTTCAGCAAAATCACCAGAAACATTACAGATGTTTTCTTCCAAAGAAAGTCGAAATCCTTTCACTGATTTGAAAGTCAGATCATATTTAGGTGTGGTATTAAAATGCAGGTAAGCAAACTCAGAATCATTTAGAGTCAAATTACTATTCTTGGAAAAGATGTATAGAGAATCCTGTGAAAAGTCATTCAATTCCAAGCTAGAAGTATTATTTACTATCAAATACTTCAGATTACTCACTTTCAAAGTGTACCCACAATTTCTTGCATTGCGAAGATTTTTAATGAAGAGCGTATCATTTTTCACTACAAAATCTTGAATTGCTGCTGTCTTAGGTGGCTTAATATCCCCTCCACTTACTTCATCATATTCCAATTGATTAGTATTTCCAGAAAAAACTCTAAGATTCGATGCTTCCTTTATATGGATTACAGAGAAATCCTGTAAGACAGTAGTTTCATTCCTGACATCTGTTTTAATTCTAGTATATTTTATAGATCCAAAACCCTTAGAAATAAGCAGTTTAGCCGCAAATCCACTAGAGACAATTAGCGAAGCCATGATACTCAGCCAGGCAAAGGTCAAAAAGGATATAATTATTTTATTACTTGTTTTCATGATCGTTGGATTGAATGGTTTGAATAAGGATTTGTAGATCTTCCGAATTGAGTTTGAGCACTTCTATTTGATGCAGAATGGCAGGAAGTTCATCGTTTAAGAATGCCTGCTTTTGAAACTTGAGCAGATTTCTCTTTGCGTCAGCAGCTACGAAAAAGCCTATTCCACGCTTATTTTCGATGATCCCCTCCTCCTCCATCAAGCTGTAGCTTCGCATTACTGTGTTGCGGTTAACCTCCATATCTACTGCTAGTTCCCGTACAGAAGGGATCTTCTCGCCGGCTACGATTTTCCCTTGGAGAATCTGATCCGCTACCCAGTCCCGAATCTGGAGAAAAATGTTTTTCGTTTCGTTAAAATTCATCTTAAATCTCTCGCTCTTTAAGCTTCAAATAGGTGACATAAAATGATAGAAATACAGCAAACCAAATCAGAATAAGGCATACTAAAACAAACAAAGGAACACCTTCAAAAACCTCTGGTTTCCCTATTGGGATGCCGAAATCTCTACTTGAGCTGCTTATTACCGGGTAAATCAACCAGCTTAGCGAATAATAACTTCCAAACAATAGGGCTATAAAAAGACCAATTGTTATTGGCATCGTAATGAAACCCCACTTTCCAAAAACTATCCCTCCCATAAACATCAATAAAGGAATAGAAACAATCGTCCCAAAAAGTAGCCAGTAACCAATATCTAAACTTGTATTCGTATCAGGAGTCCAATACAAATAAAGAAGCTCTGCCTTATGTATTTCTGGCAAGGCTGTTTGCCTAAGAATTGTTTCTTGAAAAAAATAATAAACGTCTATCGATATATTTGCACCAAGCCAAAAAGCAAAGAGATAAACAATTATAGGCACAATCAATCTAAAGCAAACCTGAGCTATAAACTTCTCCATCGCACTTGATGGTAAAGTCAGGTAACGAATAGAAGTGTTTTTCTCCCTTAAATCAATAAAACCTTGACTGATCCCAAAGACAGAAAGAAAAACGAATCCCCCGAAAAAGATCGAATTATAGTCAGTTGAGGTCCACACAAAGCCTGAAATATTACTGAACCAAATGGTCAAAAACACACCAAATGACATCAAAAGGATTCCTGCTGTTCCTAGGAGATAAAATCTCTTATCAATTGCCCACTCGTAGCCAAGCAAGTGTTTTAATCGGTGAAAACTTATTGAATTTCTGCTCATAACATTTCTGATTTTTGAGATTGAAAAATTAAATACTCATTAAGATTGTTGCTGGTGACAGCATTGAAAAGGAGCTCTAGACTTACTGGAGTTCGAGCTTCGTTGCCTTTTCTTATTTTGATAAATTGGTAGCCAGTCCCGAACTTCTCCGAATACAATACTTCATCTGGAAGATTGGTTGAAGAGCTGAAAAACAAGCGGTCTGACAACTCCAGTAAATCCGCATCTATTTGGATTTTCCCTTGATTCAAAATCGCCACTCTATCGATCAACTTCTCCACATCAGCCACCAAATGTGTAGAAATAATCAGCGTTTGATCCTCATTTAGATTTCCAGCTATCACTTTTCTAAAAACACTTTTGGAAGGAATATCCAGACCATTGGTAGGTTCGTCGAAAAACAAAAATTTACAATTGGTACTCAAGCCAAAAGATAAAAACACCTTCTTCCGCTCACCAAGGGAAAGCTCCTTCAATTTGACTTTCTTTTCAAGGCCAAAATCTCTCAGGATCTTATCAAACTGCGCCAAATCAAACAATGGATAAAAAGCACCCATCACTTTTTGATAATTCGCAATACTCATATTTCCTACATAGGCTATGTCGTCAGGAAGAAAGAAAATCTGCTCTAGAAAATCTGGCTTCCTTTCTTTGGGAATATGAGTATCAAGCGTTATCGCACCACTTTTTGGAAAAAGTAATCCGCCTAGTAAATGTAGCAAGGTAGACTTACCCGCTCCATTTTTCCCTAAGAGCCCGATTACTGCTCCATTAGGACATTCCCAATCAAGGCCATGAAAAAGCGAATCCTTTTT
>JBDNIP010000018.1:0-3482 GCA_041688245.1 Algoriphagus sp. | reverse complement strand
GAATTTGCGTTCCCACGTTACCCGCCGGATGTTTTCCTGCTATCTTATTAATTTGAACATCTTTGGCTTCCGTAAATACTGAATCGGCAGGGACATTTGCATTTATAGTCAAATGCACTAAACCAGAAGTCAACTTACTTAAGGCCGTCAAACCAGCTTGGAAATTTTCATTTTCTCCACGCAAAACGAAATCGAAATCTGGTGCGAGTGGGGAACTGTCAAACGCCGAAACAAAAATTGCTTTCGGAGACTTACTTGGGTCGGCGACGATATCTATAGGTCGCTGAATGATAAATGGCCAAAGACCAGATTTCAAAAGAAAACTTTTAATCTCTTCCCCGCTTGCATTTTTTGGATCAATTACTCCAGAATCGGCAAAGTTTTGTTGACCGTCAGAGTCTACAATTACCTCTAGAATGAGCCGTTTTTCACCCCGGACGATTTCTCTAACCTTACCACTGATAGGTGACGCAAACTTTATAGTTTCTTGGTATTTATTTTGGAATAAAATATCACCAGCTTTGACTGAATCGCCAGCTTTCACTAGCATTTTTGGGGTCATCCCATGAAAATCAGATGGTCTAATTGAAACAGATTTGGGCTGTACATATTCTGAAACAACCTTGTTTGCTTCACCTACCAACTTGATATCCAATCCTTTTTTAAGCTTAACTGTCTTGGACATGTCTTAAAGCGTTTTAAATATTGCGCAAAATTAAAAAATTGTTTGCTTGTCCACAATTTTGAATCACTTTAAACAATACTAAAAACGTAGTTTAGACTCATTCTAAATAACTTGATTTATATGAGCACATTTGTTAATTTTCAGAAAAAAATTGCAATTACTAACTATAAAAGCTAAATTCGGAAGAGCAGTAATTGTAAATAGACTATGAATACAGCAATTTCAGAAGGAGTTCAAGTAACTGTTTATACGCAGTTTCGGCCCGATTTATCTCAGGCTGATGACGGTAGGTATTTCTTTAATTACCGAATAGAAATTTTAAATAACAATAACTTTAAGATTCAACTTCTTCATCGCGACTGGTATATTTTTGATTCACTGAAAGAGGCAACCTTTGTGAGTGGAGAGGGCGTAGTTGGTGAACAACCCTATTTGACACCTGGCGAACATTTTGTTTACACTTCCGGGGCTGAGTTAACCTCGGATGTTGGATACGTGAAAGGCTTTTATACTTTTAAAAATCTCGGGACAGATAGTTTCTTTCAGGTTCATGTCCCAATTTTTCAACTAATTACGCCTACAAGACTCAATTAAATCTTTTTCGATTTTAATTTCAATATATAAATCACCATCGCTAGCAATACGCAGAGACTTACGTAAAAAGTAATTTTGCCTTGCCCTCTTTCAAATTGTATTTCTTCCGCCAATCGTCTCTCTCTTTCAGCTAATTTTATCTTAAAAGCAGATTTATTAAGCTGGTTTAACACCTCTGTTTCTTTATCAAATTCTTTAGTGAATTGACTTTTAATTTTTACATTAATCTCCAAATGTTGCATTAAATAATCTAACGCTTTCGGAAAGTCATTTTCAATCTTGGATACATTTGATAATTCCATCAAAGCATCTGCTTGATCTTTTAAAATATTATGCTTTTGGGCCTCATCGCCAGATAATAAAAAATACTTCTTTGCTTTTTCGTAGTTTTTTTCTTCAAGATACAAGCTGGCAATATTATAGTAGCTTTCACATACTAATTTATATTCTCCGCTTTTTTCTCTGTATTCTAAAGACGATTCAAAAAGTTCAATCGCTTTTTCCACATTACCCTCATAATATTCTGCAATTGCTAAATAATTTTGCGCTCGAGCAATTGTTCCCGGGTCATTGCTGCGGAGAGCAAATTCAGCTCCCTTAGCAAAATTATATCTTGACTTTTCGATTTCTTTGGTGGTACTGTACAATTCTGCTAACTGACTATAATAAGCAGATATTGTTCGGTATTTCTTGGTAGACACTATAAA
Source organism: Algoriphagus sp. (assembly GCA_041688245.1). Taxonomy (GTDB): domain Bacteria; phylum Bacteroidota; class Bacteroidia; order Cytophagales; family Cyclobacteriaceae; genus Algoriphagus. The sequence continues at coordinate 1,496 of JBDNIP010000018.1, read as the reverse complement.
AGCAATACATTTCTTTAAAATAGTTTCTGCTTTTTCGTATTCTTTTAACTGAATTAAAGAGTTAGCGATTAATGATTCACTTTGGTTTACCTCCATCTTATCACCAATACTTTCCCATACCAATTTAGCACTTTTGTATTGACTTATTGCTTCCCTTTGCATCCCTTTGTAGTAGTACGAATGACCTTTTGCAACTTTTACGTAAGCTATATTTCTGTTGTCCTCAAGACGCTCGAAATATCTTTCACAAAGAAAGAATAATTCTAAGGCCTGATCATATTTTCCCTCTTTATTTAAAATGAATGCAATCACAAATCGTGATGAATTGACGTAAGACTCATTACTCATCAATTCACCTTTTTCTAACATCTTTTTAGCCTCTTTTTTGACTTTTCCAAAATTAATGGATTCCGATTCTAGGCATAAATCAATAATCATTTCAGACTTTATAGACCAATTTGGTTCCAATTGATATTTTTTTAACCTTGAAGAAAAATCTTCCTGTGATAAGGTTGAACTAGCGCTGAATAAGGAAATGAAAAATAAAGCGAATAAGTGTTTCATCTTAGTTAAAGCTCGAATTTGGCACTTGTGTAACAATTGTCTTTGCAAGGATAAGCAACAATGTGTACTTTTGCAACAAAATAAAGCAGATTATGTCAAACGCAATATTCAAAGTCCCAACGGCGATTAACGAACACATAAACAGTTATGCTCCAGGCACGCCTGAAAGAGAAGGGTTGATCAACCAATACAAAAAGATGTATAAACAGGAGCCAATTGAAGTTCCGATGTATATTGGTAATCAAGAAGTTAAGACAAACACTAAAAAAACAATGTCGCCACCACACGATCACCAAAAAGTATTAGGCCATTATAACTTTGGTGATGCGTCCCACGTTCACATGGCAATTGACGCTGCATTAGCTGCAAAGAAGCAATGGTCAAATATGCCTTGGCAAGACAGAGCAGCTATTTTCTTGCGTGCTGCTGATTTATTGGCTGGACCGTACAGATATAAAATGAATGCCGCAACTATGTTGGCGCAATCAAAAAATGTATTTCAATCTGAAATAGATTCAGTTTGTGAATTAATTGATTTCTTACGTTTTAATGTTCAGTACATGACTGAAATCTACGCTCAACAGCCAGGTTCTCAATCAGGTATGTGGAATCGATTAGAATACAGACCACTTGAAGGTTTTGTATTTGCAGTTACTCCATTTAACTTTACGGCAATTGCTGCAAATCTATGCGCTGCTCCTGCCATGATGGGAAATGTGGTTGTTTGGAAACCTGCTGAATCTCAAATGTATTCCGCTCGAGTTATCATGGAAATATTCCAAGAAGCTGGGTTACCTGCCGGTGTAGTAAATATGATTACAGTTGAAGGTCCAGTTGCCGGAGACATTATTTTCAAACACAGAGATTTCGCAGGATTACATTTCACAGGATCAACGGGTGTTTTCCGTCACATGTGGAAAGAAATTGGAATT
>JBDNIP010000186.1:0-3968 GCA_041688245.1 Algoriphagus sp. | reverse complement strand
TTTCCTGATCCTCCGGTAAAGAATATTCGCTTTTTGGTCATGTGTGTTTTTGATTAAAGATGGTATTATTGGTTTTAGTTTGGTGACTTTGGACTGGATGATTCGGTCAGTTTCCAAGATATTGCTCTACGAGTTAGGGCTCGTGGTGTTTCCGATGAATAAAATCCTTGAACTTCGAAGGCCTACTTTTTATTTTCGTGGTTTTCTGCCACCTAGATTTCGTTTAAGCAATCTTGACTCTAGTTTTCTATTCTATTTTGTAATTTCCTTTTGCCCATTTTATTATTGGCTCAATCCATTCTTTTAAAGGTTTAAACAAAAATAAATGCCCTAATCCTGTATTGAGTTTGATTTCCTCAAAAATCTTGATATCACAATTCGAGGTTTTTTTTCGTTCCAACGCTGAAACACCAAATGAGTCAGACTTTTCATAGATGGTTAGTATGTTCCCGCAATAATTGATTTCGGGTATATTTTCAAGGTCACTATTTCTAAAACTTGCTATAAAAACAAAATTCAAGTCAGGATTATTTGCTAAAGTCGAAACGTATTGAGCGATATACCCACCTTTTGAAGTTCCGACTACAGTAATTTTCATGGGCTCAATTCCGCTTTTGAGTAAGCTGTCAATTTGATTTGCTATTCCAACTGCATATTCTCTTGCATTTACGTTTCCGTTTCTTTTTTCGCTTAGAACAATGAGTCCGTTTTTTTCAAATTCGTGTATGATTTCCAAATATTCTGTCCTTCCAAATTCAGGATGCAATTCGTCTAACTCATGTTCCTCCAAAAATCGATTGTGAAGGAAGAAAACAAATCGGTCATCATTTCTATTTCCAAATAGAGTCGACCAAAAAATAATTCCAAGTAGTAGGCTGATTTTCATTGATTTGCGAATTTTTTCAATTTGAATACACCTTTTTTAGAATTTCTATTTTGAGTTGACTATTCACAATATTGGGAGGATAGTTAAAGGTATAATCTAAAATACCTATTCCTCCTCCGGAACAGCCATGGTGTGATTGCCCACCAAAAGGCATTTCCCATCCACTTCGACATACGTTCGCATAAAGTGATACCTGGTAGGTATGGGACCTCGATCGACGATAGTAATTCCAGTAACTATGGCAGTTTTCCCGGTAATCGCCACCTTCACTTCGCTTTGAATCCTGGATTTTGTATCGATGATGCCCGCTTCTTTCTGGCTTTTTACTCGTACTACGACAGCAGTTTTATTATCGTTCATAGAATTATGATTGTGAATCCAGACAAACTCCTTGGCTAAAACAGATTCCATAAAGTCTGGATCAGGCTGAAGATTCGCCTCTTCCCATTTGGCGTCCAACGCCTTGATGTTTTCTGCCGTCATGCAGGTTTGCTGGGCAGTGGCTGAGAAAATGATAATAAAGCTGAACAGAAATACTAGCGTTAATGATTTCATAGCGGTGGAGGTGATGGGTTTGAGACAGATTAATTTAGTTAATTTGAGGGAGTTTATTCGTTTCACTCTTTCAGTCCAATTTTGTCCTTATAAAGTTTTTAACTCGTACACTTTTGACCTTACCAGCTTGTATCCGAAAATTAAAAAGTCCACCATCATCTGTGCTGAAAAATGTAGCCTCATTTTCTGGCAATATGAATTCCAGCTCCTCTGAAAATTCAGTATTGACCGCTAAGCCATTTTTCAAGATAGAAATTAACACAATTCCAAGTTCAGGAATCCGATATCTCCCTACATAAATGGTTCACTCTTCTTACCTCATCGTCTGCACCTTTCTTCGATTTGGCGATACTCCAGGCAGGTCATATTCCGCAGCGCTACTCAAAAGAATTTCTTGGATGATACTTCCATTGTCCGAATTGATCCTAATCACTACTGCATAAGGCAAGTCTTTCCAGGCGATCATAATGGCTCCAAAACCTTCGTCTGCTCCTGAATGTCCGAAGCTAAACTCAGAAACCGCTGGCCCCAAACCCTGATCATTCATTCCTGCAGTAAGCATTTCATTTAAAGTGCTGGATTTTAGCAAACCATCTTTTTTGCTCTGGTAGATGTGCTGGATTTCCTTTGCCCAAAGGATCAATTGAGAAGTCATAGTCCAAAGTCCAGCTACTGCCATTTCAGGATAGATTGGCCATTTTCCTTCTACTTCAGTGCCATCGCCTCGATCGCCTGTGGCAGCAATAGTATGGTCTTTTTCCGAAAGTGGATTTTCAAAAGTGCTGGAAATCATGCCTAGCGGTCCCAATACGTCTTTTTGCATGATCTCAGGAAAGGATGAGCCTTCCAGATCCGTAATCATCAATTCCATAATGGTGTAGCCTCCGCCAGAATACATCCAACTTTCACCGGGTTTTTTACACATACGAACTGAATCCTTATTTCCTTTTCCATCCAAAACCTCTGGAACGATCGGGATGGGATCATCCTTATCATAACCCGGAAAACCCCAAACGGTCAAGCCAGCGGTATGATTGAGGATTTTTCGAGTAGTTACTTTGGCTTCTTTGGTGAATTCATTTTCAGGTACTTTCCAAGACTTGAGGTATTCATTGGCGTCGGTATCCAGATTGATCACTCCTCATTCCACGAGCTGATGCGCACGCAAGGCTGCAAACTGGCTTGCTGATCGAACCTGCAAGAAGCATCGTCTCTGTGGTCATTGATCTGTTTTCACTGCTATCTGTCATGCCATAGGCCCTAGCCCATTCGATTTTCCCATTTGCCAAAAAGGCAATACTTACTCCCTGTATTCCGAGCTCCCGCAATCGCTCCTCGATATCGAATAATGGAACACTGTCGCCTTCGATTTGGAGATTGGGCTGCAAGCCATTTTCAATGCTACTGATCCGTTCGACTAATGTGACTTGATCTGATTCTTTTTCGGGAGAGCAGGAGAGGAGTAAAAGGCAAAAAACTGAAATGATAAAGTAGCGTATGATTTTAAGGTTTTGATAAAAATAGGGAATTCAATCAGAAAACGGAATATGTTTGAGCAAATCAACATACGATGAATAATCGTATGTTGATTAAAATTATCAACGATATAAAAATCACAGCATTAATTGAAGATGAATTGATCCAAGAGGTGATCGCAACTTCCGGAGCAAAGAACATCACCGAAGCACTTAAAATCGCATTGAAAGATTATTTGTCCCGAAGAAAGCTGGCAGAACTGGCAAAGGATATAGCCGCCGAACCAATTGAGTTCTATTATGGCGCAGATCAACTCCGTGATAGTAATCAGCGATGAGGAAGGTCTTGACGGATACTTCTGTTTGGATTGAGTTTCTAAAAGGCAGCAACCAGTTTTTTGCTCCCATGCTCGAACTTATTGAGAATGGGGAGATCTATACCCTGGAACTGATTTTTGCTGAATTGCTTCAGGGAGTCAAAACGAATCGTAAGTTAAAACTCATCCGGGATTTTTATGCCCAAATGCGGGTCTTGGATCAACCCGGTTTGATTTTTGAGTCTGGTGATTTTTCCAGTAAAGAAGGCCTGATCAACAATCGAATAGGGTTGATCGATGCTGTTAGTATTAATTCTGCCAATCAATTTGGCCTAGAACTGTGGACCTTGGATCGAAAGATTCTTGGGTATTTGGGAGAGAAGGAATGAGCAGCAGTTGAAATGCATCACTTTTTACTTATGTGCGGTCTGTTTACTGAATCAAATATCCCGAAGGGTGTCGAGATTTAAATGTTGCCAGAGGCTGGTTGAGTCAACAATGCCTAGTCGATCGCTAAGAATTTTTCAAAGATCTAAGTTCAGTTTTATTCAGTTGATTTAAGCTCTGTAAAACTACTTGTCTCGAGAAAAATCCGTTTTACAATGGGATGTTTTATTCGAATATCTTTTTCAAGTCTGCATACGGCCTTCTCTATATCGAGCGAAGATTGTTTTTTATTAAACCGAATATCAATAGCCAACAAAACATCGTGCGGACCAAAATACATGGTTAATG
>JBDNIP010000185.1:0-1548 GCA_041688245.1 Algoriphagus sp. | reverse complement strand
ATTTCACGGGATGTGGAATGGTACTTTTGCTTTGTTTATATTTTTACCCGAGTGAGAAAACTATGCTAAATAGAAAAGGAGCCTTTCGAGCTCCTTTTTTAATATTATACTTCTACTGCGTAGAGTTCTTTGAGTTGACTAATCGTATAATCAACCTCTTTGATTGAAGTAAACCGACTAAATGAAAACCGAACTGCGTCGCGTTCTGGCGTATGATTTAAGGCTCTAAGAACATGTGATCCAACTGTTGCACCTGAGCTGCAGGCAGAACCTCCAGAAGCAGAAATTCCCGCCAAATCCAAATTGAAAAGTAACATCCCTCTGTTAGATTCAGATTGGGGCAAACTGACATTTACTACCGTATAGAGACTTTTACTTAAATCTGCGGAAAGTCCGTTGAAGCTCAAGCCCGGGATCTCGTTAGTTATCTGTGAGATGAAATAATTTTTTATCCCCTCAACATGCTTTTGATGCGCGTCCATTTCTTCATAGGCAATTTCAAGTGCCTTAGCAGTTCCTATAATCCCGATCACATTTTCAGTACCTCCACGCATATTTCGCTCTTGCGCACCGCCGTGAATAAATGGGTGAATCTTTTTATCCTTTCGAACAAATAAAAATCCTACTCCTTTTGGCCCATGAAACTTGTGCGCACCAGCCACTATAGCATCCACCGGCAGATTTTTTAAATCATGGACATAATGCCCTACGGTCTGGACAGTATCGGAATGAAAAAAAGCACCATATTCTTTGGCTAAAGTACCTATTCGCTCCAAATCGTTGATATTGCCTATTTCATTATTAGCTTCCATCAGGGAAATCAAAGTTTTCGGATTGCTTTTTAGCAGTTCTTCAAGCTGTGAAAAATCAATTTCTCCTTTTTCGTTGGTATCCAGCAAACTTAATTTGACATGACCCTTTTTCTCACAAGCCTCAAGCGTGTGCAAGACTGCATGATGCTCGATGGGAGAGGTAATGGCATGGGTAATTCCATGACTTTCGATTCCACAGATGATTGCCGTATTATCTGCTTCAGTACCACCCGATGTGAAGAAAATTTCTGACGGACTAGCATTTAGCAATTCTGCCACTTTCTTTCTTGAGCGCTCTATGGCAGCACGAACTTCTCTGCCATGACTGTGGACAGAAGAAGGGTTGCCATAATGGTTTCTCATAAAAGGCAGCATGGCTTCGATCACACGATCATCCATAGCTGTGGTGGCGGCATTATCTAAATAAACTTTCATTCGCGTTAGGGTTTTTGGGAGATTCCCTGATTTATTGGGAACAGTCTTTTGGATCAAATTGGTGAAGCACTTACCACCTCTTTGATATCCTGGATGATCTTATTTGCAAGGTGGTTTGCGGTAGCTTCAGATTCCGATTCCGAATAAATTCGGATAATTGGTTCCGTATTTGACTTTCTCAAATGTACCCATTCCTTTTCAAAATCTATTTTAACTCCATCGATATCGTTGACTTGGTACTTTTTATACTTTTCTTTTATCTCCAAAAGAATCTTATCCACATCTATTTCAGGAGTCAATT
>JBDNIP010000184.1:0-1083 GCA_041688245.1 Algoriphagus sp. | reverse complement strand
TGATCAAGAGAATTTATACCAGTGCCTATCCCGATTTTTGGGTAGATGAAGGAGATTGGTATCTCGACCTTTGTTACAGCCTAGAAAATCTGACTAAAGAACTTTCGCGACCCACGACTCACTATTTTTTTGTGGAATTTGAGAACGAAAAAGTTGGTATTTTAAAATACGATTTCCCTTTCTCACCAAGACAATTAGAGATTCCAAATGCACTCAAACTTCATCGCTTGTACCTATCAGAATCAGTTCAGGGAAAAGGGATCGCTCAAGAGTTGATGAACTATGTGGAGCAAATTGCCATCGCTAATGAGCTAAACAATATTTGGCTGGAAGCCATGGATAAAAAACCACAAGCAAAACGCTTTTATGAAAAAATGGGTTTTAAGCTCGTTCACAGCTACCAATTGGATTTTGAAAAATTATTCCCGGAATTACGGACAATTCATATTTTTCAAAAAAGAATAAAAGTCTAAATACTTAACTCTATATGAGTAAATATCATATGACTCTGTGGAATCCTGCACCTAGTCAAATTAAATATGCCATATATCCGCAATTGCACCAATAAGAAACAAAAGAAAATAATATGTGGTAAATACTAGCATTACCGCTACTTCTTCAGATGGCTACAGGGGCTCTGCTAGCCCCGCTGTGGGTAGGACTGCCTTGCCAGTCAAGTCGTGAGGGCAAAAAACCTGATCCTGCACTTTATCTAAAAGTTGATGAGAAAATCACCCGTCAGTGAACAGATAATTATTTCAACCGAAAAGATTATCTCAAAACTCCTCCTGGCAGATTGATTAGCCGTTTCTATTGTATTCAGGATTCAGAATCCAGTACAGCTTCTTATGGTCCGAACTTGAAAAACCTCTTAGATCTCTCTCAGGAAGTAGCTGAAAGCAAGGTTTCCGAGGAATCAAACTTATAACAGTCACCGCTGGACCAATGATGCCGAATGAAAAAATGTATATTCTGTCTATTAGACATTATCACGAATTTTAATTCATTGCTTAAATTTAGGCTGCCGGGCTTTAGATTTGTTGCGATGAAACAAATATATCCAAAACACCGTGCAGCCTTACC
>JBDNIP010000183.1:0-5628 GCA_041688245.1 Algoriphagus sp. | reverse complement strand
TTGTTAAACAAGGTTAAGATGGTGGATATAGATGACGCTATTTTAGCACCTTTGATGAGCAAAGATTACACAGGATTTATTAAGATGGGCATGGAATATGCCGACTTGATAGTCAAAGGCGGTGAAGTTTCCGCAGAATTAAACCAACTAATCGAGGGTTTCTCAAAAGATAGAAAGTTTGAAATCAATATTGAATCAGAGGGAGAAGAACAAGCTCACGAAGAGCTTTACGAAATATATACTAACCTCGCCGGTTAAACTTGTATTGTGGGTAATGCTGCCCATTTCAATATTAAATTATTCATGTAGTGATCCAGCCACTGTAGGACTTGAGTTAGCACCGGGAAATAACCAAATCGGTGTGTTTTCCAAAGAGTTTAACTTGGATTCTAAAGTGGTTTTGATGGATTCTTTTGAAACTTCTACAAACCCTATCAAAAGAGGAATATTACTGGCAGGTCATGAGCAGGATGTTTTTTTTGGGATTACAGAAGCAAAATCTTATTCCAGGCTATCATTTAATCCATTTGCTATTCTTCCTACCAGTGAGGCATTTTACGACAGTGCTACTTTCTTGATCGATGTAATCAGTGTCAATGGAGACGCTTTGGATGAACGGAAATTTTATTCAGTTCACCGATTAGAAGAGCAGATACTTGATACGGTGTACTATAATTTTGATAAGCTTAGGTTTAATGCGTCACCAATAGCCTCTGGAGAAGTATTATTCGGGGATACTAAAGACACTACAATTCAAATTAAAGTAGTTCCGGAATTTGCAGAAGAGATCTTCGACCGTCTAGTTAAAAGAAAAGCTTTTAAGGATATTTTCACGTTTCGTGATTATTTACCAGGGATAGTAATCAAATCACGGGCAGGTGACAACACGACAATAGGTTTCCAACAAGGTCAAAATACGGGCTTTATTTTTTATTACCATTTTGCGGGGGACACTGTCCCGACTTCTTATGCGGTCACGACCAGTTTATCTACAGGATTTGTCGGAATTGAAAGTAATCGCTTGGGCACCCCAACTCAAAAAGTTATTGATTATGATGTAGCATATGACGTGGGAGAAAAAGTGGGTGTAAAAGCAAGTCTTGGAATGGTTTTGAAAATTGATACAAGTCCTTTCGATCAATTTTTAGATACATTGACTGGGGTAACTTTTAATCAAGTTGAATTTGAAATAGGGGAAATAGAAAGTTATCCTGAAACTCAGAACCCATTATTTTCGGGGTATTTATATATGACCAAACAGTCAAATAAATTTACTCGAAGAAGTATCGATAAAAATCCAATTGCAGTTCAGATTACAGGGCAACCACAAGTGGAGTTGGATGCAAATGGAAATATCATTCCCGCTATTATGCGGCGGGCTCAATTAACCTTTAATAAAACTAGCGGTATCTACCGAGTGGATGTTTCATCTTATATGAATGCAATCTATAGAAATACTCTAATTAGAGAGGACTGGCTTTTCTATGGCGGTATCGTTGTCAATGGTTCAGATGATGATGATTTTAAAAAATCTCTCCGTCAATTTGTTGTTGACAAGAATAAAGTAAAAGTTAAAATTATTTACTCGAAAATCAGGTAGTACAACCGTTTTCGATGAAGTGCGCTTAACCCATTTCATAATTTTAGGGAAGTGGGTTATTTTTTTTGGCATGAATCCTGTTTCTTTGTGAAAGTATGTTTTAAGCTAAAGGGTTTTTCTATATGTGTGGAATTGTTGCTTACGTTGGCCAGCAAGAAGCTTTGCCAATCATCATCAAAGGGTTGAGAAGGTTAGAGTATAGGGGTTATGATAGTGCAGGTGTAGCGCTGTTGGATAACAATGGATTAAGTATCTACAAAAAGAAAGGTAAAGTATCTGAATTGGAAAAGCATTTGGAAGCAATTCCTAACTTGACTTCTAAGATAGGAATTGGGCACACCCGCTGGGCTACTCACGGTGAACCAAATGATACCAATGCTCATCCCCATTACTCTTCTTCAGAGAAGTTTGCAATGATTCACAATGGAATCATCGAGAATTATGAAGTACTCAAAAAGGACTTAGAGGCTAAGGGTTATACTTTTCAATCCCAAACTGATACAGAGGTTTTCATCAAGTTTATCGAAGATATTCATCTGAACAACCACTGTAGTCTAGAAGAAGCACTTCGATTAGCACTGCATAAAGTAGTGGGAGCATATGCAATAGTATTGATCAATAAAGAGGAGCCAGATACCCTGATTGCTGCTAGAAAAGGATCTCCACTCGTGATTGGAGTTGGGGAGAATGAATACTTTTTGGCTTCTGATGCTACGCCAATTATTGAATATACGAACAAAGTAATCTATCTAGATGACTACGAGATTGCAGTGATTCGAAATAACCGTCTTCAGGTAAAAACCATCGAAAACGTAGAAACCAGTCCATATATTATCCAATTGGAAATGGAACTGGAAGCGATCGAAAAGGGTGGATATGAGCACTTCATGCTTAAGGAAATCTATGAGCAACCTAAATCCATTGCGGACTGTCTGCGTGGACGATTAGATGCTAAATCTGGTAGATTAGTTTTAGGCGGTCTTCGAGACTATATGAATAAATTTCAAAATGCAGAGCGGATTACTATCACTGCCTGTGGAACTTCTTGGCATGCAGGATTAGTAGCTGAATACTTATTTGAAGAGTTTGCAAGAGTACCTGTAGAAGTGGAATACGCTTCGGAGTTCAGATATCGTAATCCCGTGATCAGTGAAAAAGATTTTATCATTGCGATCTCTCAATCAGGTGAAACTGCCGATACATTAGCTGCTATCGAATTGGCAAAGTCAAAGGGGGCAACAATTTTTGGTGTGTGTAACGTGGTCGGATCTTCGATCCCGAGAACTACTCACGCGGGGTCTTACACTCATGCTGGTCCAGAAATTGGGGTAGCATCTACAAAAGCATTTACAGCGCAAATTTCAGTACTTGCTATGATGGCTTTGAAACTGGGATATCAAAGAGGAACTCTTCCAGAAAGCAGATACATTCAACTCTTATATGAGCTTGAAGCCATCCCCGGCAAGGTACAAAAAGCACTGGAAAGTAATGAAGCGATCAAATTTATTGCAAATGAATACAAAGATGTTAGAAATGCACTTTACCTTGGAAGGGGTTATAATTTCCCGGTAGCTCTAGAAGGAGCACTGAAGTTGAAGGAGATTTCGTATATCCACGCTGAAGGCTATCCTGCCGCTGAGATGAAACATGGTCCAATCGCTTTGATTGATGAGGAGATGCCAGTCGTCTTTATTGCAACGCAAGACAGTTCGTATGAAAAAGTGGTTAGTAATATCCAGGAAGTAAAGGCAAGAAAAGGAAAAGTAATTGCTGTCGTTACCGAAGGTGATACACAGGTAAAAGCATTAGCTGATCACGTTATCGAAATCCCAGCCACACACGAGGCATTGACACCTTTGGTGGCTGTGGTGCCACTCCAATTGCTCTCCTATCATATTGCTGTGATGCGAGGCTGCAACGTAGATCAACCAAGAAATTTGGCTAAATCTGTAACAGTGGAATAAAGTAAAAAGGCTATCAATTGGATAGCCTTTTTACTTCTAATCACACTGAATACATTTGATTACATGATTGATCAAATCCGAGGATATGTCGACAGGTTACCCCTGGACGGATAAATTTCCCTATTTTTGTAAAGCAAAGAGAAAACTATGCTGGATAAACTAAAAGCTATTAAAGAGCGATTTGAGGAAGTAGGTCAATTGATCATAATGCCAGAGTCTATGGCAGATATGAGCAAATATGCCAAGCTGAACAAAGAATATAAAGATCTGGAAAAGATTGTTAAAGTCTATGATGAGTATGATCTAGTGATTCAGAATCTGGCCAATTCAAAAGAAATATTAGATACTGAAAAGGACGCTGAATTTCGTGAAATGGCTAAAGCTGAATTAGATGAGCTCAGGCCACGGAAAATAGAATTGGAGGAAGAGCTTAAGCAGCTTTTGATTCCGAATGATCCAAATGATTCCAAAGACTGTATACTTGAAATCCGAGGTGGTGCAGGAGGAGATGAAGCATCTATTTTTGCAGGGGACTTATTTCGAATGTATCAACGTTTCTGCGAAGTGCAAGGTTGGAAACTAACTGTGCTCGATTTGACTTTTGGCTCAGCTGGAGGTTATAAAGAAATCATTTCTACAGTATCCGGGGCTGATGTCTACGGTATGATGAAATATGAATCCGGTGTACACCGGGTGCAGCGTGTCCCTGCTACAGAATCTCAGGGAAGAGTCCATACTTCTGCTGCTTCAATAGCAGTACTCCCTGAAATGGATGAGGTAGAGGTGAATATTGATATGAATGACGTGAGAAAAGATACTTACTGCTCATCCGGACCGGGTGGTCAATCGGTGAATACTACTTATTCGGCGGTTCGATTGACACATAATCCTTCAGGTCTCGTAGTGACTTGTCAGGATGAGAAATCACAAATTAAGAACTTTGAAAAAGCTTTAAAAGTACTCCGATCTAGGTTGTATGAGATCGAACTTGCTAGACACAATGATGCAGTGGGAGCTCAGCGAAAATCCATGGTGGGCAGTGGGGATCGATCTGATAAAATCAGAACTTATAATTACCCTCAATCTCGAGTTACAGATCACCGAATTAATAAAACTGTGTATAATCTTCCAGAGGTAATGGATGGCCAAATCAGTGATTTTATCTCTGCTTTGCGATTTGCGGAAAACTTAGAAAAAATGCAAACAAGCGGGATTGAAGATTAGGTCTAAAATTTTCACTAAGTCTAATACACTCCTAATTTCTCTTTTTTCATCCCATTTGTTGAACTTCTAGCCTTTATACATCCATGATTATTAAAGGAGAACGAGAAATTAATTTAGTGAGTTGGAATGAAGCTCATTTCCACCAGCTATATGCTCTAGCGAATAATCCTAAAATCGCAATGAATCTTAGAGATAGCTATCCCCAGCCTTACACTATTCACGATGCCAGACACTGGATTGAACACAATCAAAAATTTAACCCTCCTCAAAATTTTGCAATTGAGATTGATGGAAAGCTAGCTGGAAAAATTGGTGCTGAACGGGGTAAAGATGAACTTAGAACCAACATGAAAATGGATTTTTGGGTGGCTCAACCTTTTTGGGGAAAGGGAATTGCCACTGAATCAGTCAAAATTTATTCCGATTACATTTTTCAGAAATTCGATATTCAGCGACTTTTTGCTCAGGTTTATGATTTCAACGGTCCATATATGAGTGTTTTAGAAAAAGCAGGATTCATTGCAGAAGCCATCTTGAAAAAAGCATTTGTTAAAAATGGAGTTGTTGGTGATATCTTTCAATATGTAATGATTAAAGGCGAAGAGTAATCTAAGCCACCTTTTCCTCTTACTTCTTCACGATTACCTTGAATTGTCTTACCTCATTTCTGTTCTGTAGCTGAATGACGTAAAAGCCAGTGCTGAGATTTTCAAACTTAATTTTATGTTGAATAAGACCTAATTCGACATCTTGAATAACTTGACCAAGGGAGTTGACCAACTGAACCACTTTCCAAATTTTTGAGTCTTTTAATTCAATATAAACTTTACCAGAAGACGG
>JBDNIP010000182.1:0-3784 GCA_041688245.1 Algoriphagus sp. | reverse complement strand
GGTAAGGCTGCACGGTGTTTTGGATGTATTTGTTTCATCGCAACAAATCTAAAGCCCGGCAGCCTAAATTTAAGCAATGAATTAAAATTCGTGATAATGTCTATTATTCATTATTATTAATGCGATTGTCTGCAATTATGGAGATAGTCTAATTTTCGTGACTTAACTGGCGGGAAGATCTACCGAGGCAGCCTAGGCTAATGATAAATAAGAAGAATACCTGTTATACTAGTGTTTACTTTATATTATTTACTTTTCGGCCTTTAATCTTGCAATTGCAGGCACACATAATTAGTACACACCTAAGCTAGGAAATCGTACTTTTTGAAAAATATTTTAAGTTTATGAAAAAGGAATTTTGTAACAGTCAATTCAGCTCTTTCCCATGTACACAATAATCAGCGAAAAATTAATTTATAAGTATTTTGGTGATGATGATCCGGAAATGATAAAAAATATGATCAAAATTATATTGGAAACCAGTATTAAGGACTTGAAGGGATTGACTATTTGCTATGAAAATGCTGACTTTGAAACAATCAAGAAACGTTGTCACAAAGCCAAGCCAAGTATGAGCTACATAGGTGCGCTATCAAGTAAAAAGTTGTTGGAAGAGATAGAGGCTGATCTTGACAATTCGTATGAGTTGAATATCCGACTTCAAGAAGAACTGAATACTATAGTGTTAGAACTTCAAGAATTCCGGAAAAGATTATAATCTTAAACTTCAAAAATGAATCTTATGAATCGAAAGCTACTCTTCATCCCAGTATTTTTTATTTACTTTTCAAGTGTTTTTGGGCAAGTCCCGCTTTCTGTAGAGTACATCATGCGAGATCCCGCTTGGATGGTTACTTTTCCTTCCAGCATCCGATGGTCTGAGGACTCGCAGAAAATATACTTCCAGTACAATTTGGATAAAGACCCTGCGGATTCACTCTACAACATAGCTATCAAGCGCCTCGGCAAGCCAGCAAAAGTCAAATGGTCTGAGGAAAAAATACTTGGTGAAAGAGGTTCCAATTATTCAAAAGATCGTTCATTCCGGATCTTCAAAGAAGATCGCAAACTCCTGTTGGAGGAAATGAAGTCAGGAAAAGTAAGTACCATTTTAGGTTGGCACAGCGATTTTTCCAACCCAACTATTCTGGCGAACGAAAATGAAATCGCTTTTAATTCTTCAAATAATATTTACGTCCTCGATCGCAGGACCAAAGCTGTAAAAAAAGTAACTCAAATCTCTACAAGCTCTGCTCCCACTCCCAAATCTGCTTCATCCAACGATACAACCCCCGAATTTCTGGAAGCGGAGAATCTCGCATTACTTCAAGTAGTGGCTGAACGTGAGGAGAAGGCCAAACTTCAAAAAGCTTATCGAAAATCAATTGCAGATGAAGACGAAAAGGAATTCACCTACTATACTTCCGGTAAGAATCCTGTTGGACTTCAACTTTCCCCAGATGGGAGATATGCGACATTTTCAAACTACAAGACAGAAACAACTAAGCCCACCAAAGTTCCCAACTATGTAGCTGCTTCGGGCTATACCGAAAATCTGAATTCGCGTTCAAAGGTAGGCACAAAGCCTACTAAAACTGAAATTGGAATCTATGATCTTCAGCGGGATACAATCTATTTTATCAGTAAATCTAATCTCGATGGGATAAAGGATCTTCCGGATTATGTGAAAGACTACCCAGATAAGACTTGGGAGGAAAAAGAGCGCGAAGTGATTTTTGCAGGTCCATTCTTTTCTCCGGATGGAAAAAATGCGGTAATCCAAGTCAGATCAGTAGACAATAAAGATCGATGGATCGCAAAGGTGGAGCTGAATTCTGGGGCCTTAGAGACCTTAGATCGACAGCGCGATGAGGCTTGGATTTCGGGTCCTGGTATTGGCTACTCATTCTCTCCCGGTACTTTTGGATGGCTCCCAGATAATGAATATATCTATTTTCAATCCGAAGAAACAGGCTATTCGCACCTTTATTTACTAAATGTGACAACCGGCGCGAAAAAAGCGCTGACCTCAGGTAACTACGAGGTTTTTGATCCCTTCATCTCAAAAGATAATAAGTCTTGGTATCTGACGACATCTGAAGTTGATCCTGGTGAACGCCATTTTTATCGGATGCCACTTATGGGTGGAAAGATGGAGAAGCTGACCACCTTAACTGGAAATAATGAAGTGAGTCTCTCCCCGGATGAGAAGAAATTGGCGGTTCTCTATTCGTACAGCAATAAACCAGAAGAAATCTACCTACAGGATAACAAAGTAGGTGCCGCTCCAACTCAAGTGACTTTTGGTCAAAGCGAGGAATTTAAAGCATATAATTGGAGAGATCCTCAGCTAGTTCGCTTTACTGCTGAAGATGGTGCGCAAGTTCCTGCCCGACTCTATTCCCCAGATCCAGCTAAGAATAATGGTGCTGCGGTCATCTTTGTCCACGGTGCCGGCTACTTACAAAATGTTCACAAATGGTGGAGTTCCTATTTTAGAGAATACATGTTTCACAATTTATTGGTGGACATGGGCTATACGGTTTTGGATATTGATTATCGTGGATCTGCAGGCTATGGGCGAGATTGGCGAACAGGAATCTACCGACATATGGGAGGCAAAGATCTTTCTGACCAAGTCGATGGCGCAAAATTCTTGGTAGATTCTCAGGGAGTAGATGCTGAACGAATCGGCATCTATGGAGGAAGTTATGGTGGATTTATTACCCTGATGGGCTTATTCACTACACCTGAGGTATTCAAATCCGGCGCAGCTCTAAGAGCTGTTACCGATTGGGCGCATTACAATCATGGCTATACTGCCAATATTCTCAACACTCCAGAAGATGATCCGATCTCCTACCGTAGATCCTCCCCGATTTACTTTGCTGAGGGCTTGCAGGGAAATCTTTTGATGGCACATGGCATGGTGGATGTCAATGTTCATTTTCAGGATGTAGTTCGACTTTCCCAGCGACTGATCGAACTTGGAAAAGACAATTGGGAAATGGCGATTTATCCAGTAGAAGATCATGGATTTGTAGAGCCTAGCTCTTGGGCAGATGAATACAAGCGAATTCTAAAACTATTCAACACTACCCTACTTGAAGATTAAATGAGAAAAATTGCAAGACTTTCTAAAATACTAATCCTTCAAACAGGCTTAGTATTTTCTTTTTTCTCCTGTGTTGAAAAATCAGAAACGCCAGCTGCTATTCAAGGAGAAATCGCAGAGAAAGCCATGGTGGTTTCCGCCAGAGTGGAAGCATCAGCGATCGGTTTAGCGATTATTCAACAAGGTGGAAATGCCTTTGATGCCATGATGGCCACAGAACTGGCCTTGGCTGTCACCTACCCTTTTGCAGGGAATTTGGGCGGTGGCGGTTTTATGGTTTACCGAATGGCTGATGGCAGTGTGGGTTCGATCGACTATCGGGAAAAAGCACCTGGAGCAGCTACACGTGATATGTATTTGGATGCGGATGGCAATGTAATTCCGGGACTCAGCACTCAGGGAGCTATGGCATCGGGGGTTCCGGGAACAATTGCTGGGATCTTTGAGGCGCAGGCCAAATTTGGAAAGCTAAACCCGGCAGATATTATCCAGCCAGTGATTGAATTGGCAGAAAAGGGATTTGTGATTACTCCAAGACAAGCAGAACGTCTTGAACGGATGAGAGATACATTCATTCAAGTGAATGGCGAGTCCACATTTTATGGAAAGGTCTATCAAGCAGTTGATACAGTGAGAAACCTTGCTTTAGCTAACACACTCATGCGGATC
>JBDNIP010000181.1:0-1742 GCA_041688245.1 Algoriphagus sp. | reverse complement strand
GCAATGAAAGTCGCTTCACTTGCAGTTAATCAAGCACCGGTCGAAAAGTCACAACAGGTAAAAGTCAAACCTGAACCAAAACAAGAAGAGAAAAAGCAAACTGCTCCAGTAACCGAGACTACTCGGACTACCAATCAAGCAACCATACAAAATAATACCCCTGTTGTACCCGGAGATTGGATATCACATGCAGTAAAACCAGGGGAAACCTTATTCTCGATTTCTGGTCAGTACGGTGCTAGAGTAGAAGATGTCATCACTTGGAACGCATTGACCTCTAACAACCTGAAGGAGGGTCAAGTGCTTAAAGTAGGTAAGGGTCAATCAGAAGAGTCTAAACTGCCTGAGATAGGTGCTCCTGGCATAGTGCAGACGTGTCGGAAATGACTATCGAGTCAACCGCAGAAAATACCTCAGGTGGATTCAAAAATTTAAAAGAATTAGGTCAGGCAGAACTTATTGAAGGGACCGGTGGTCATAAAAAGTATTTGGTTCTACACCGTTCTGCACCTATTGGGACAATTATGCGGGTAAAAAATGAAGAAAATAATGCGACTATTTTTGCTCGAGTAGTGGGTACACTTCCAGAGACTGGCGATAACTCAAAACTTGTAATAAAGCTTTCTCAGGCGGCTTTTGACCAGCTGAAAGCTGTCAACGGACGATTTCCCGTAGAAATCATGTATTGATAAATTTTGACTCTTTAGTAGAAAAGACCAGTAGTTTACTGGTCTTTTCTAGTTTTAAGGGTATCAATCATCTTCTCATATCCAAGCTGTCTATTGCTTTCCAAGGCTTTAACTCTAATTTTGTAAGCTTACATAGAATAAATGAACCGCGTCCAACTATTTTTCCATCATACATTCAGACTGATCTGGAATCTGATCTTCATCATCTCTTATCCGATTCTGGCGAGTTTTGGACTGCTTTTTATTGGGGTTACTTATGTATTTTCTTTGCTTTCCAGATTTCTGGCTAAGATTAAACCTGAGGGCAATGATATCATTTTAAAAGAATCTGATTGGGAAACTCTTCCCTATTCTTCCGAATTGATTGAGGCCAAAGTATGTAAGCAGATCATGTTTGGGCCAGCAGGATTCAAATTCCGGAGAAAAGACGGGGTGCCTTCAATACTTGAGGATCATATTTTTGGGAAGAAAGTCAGAGTGATTGAGGAGGGTTTTATTCTTGAAAAATGGAATGCCACCGAATCCAAAGATCTTCCAGATTTTGATATCTGTCTGTATGTTCCAGATGAAGATTCGCTGAAGTCCCTCACCACCATAAAGTGTTTCGATTGGCATGTCTCTCAAGTGGAAGAGAATCAACTTTCTTTCAAGTGGTTTGATGGCAATCAGGGTGGTGAAGTAACAGTTGCCCTCTGATGGAAGATCTTAAAGGGTTTTTGGATGAAAAAGTAGATCGCTATAATCGTCCAAATTTCATCACACTCGATCCGATTTCAATTCCCCATCGCTTTTCTAAAAAAGAGGATATTGAGATTTCCGGATTCATTGCCGCCATATTAGCTTGGGGACAGCGAAAAACAATACTAAATAAATGTAAAGAACTTTTTGAGCTGATGGATAATGATCCTCATCAGTTTATGCTACATCATTTGGAATCTGACCTAAAGCCTTTTTTGACTTTTAAGCATCGGACTTTTAATGACATAGATACTTTGTATTTCATTCATTTTTTCAGCTGGTTCTATAAGAACCATGCTTCATTAGAAGAGGCTT
>JBDNIP010000180.1:0-5328 GCA_041688245.1 Algoriphagus sp. | reverse complement strand
TATATTAAGTCGGGTAAAAAACGCAAACTTGTTTTATTTGCCAATTATTCGGGGGGATATATCATCGCATAGGGACAGGGACACGATTTTTAGAAAACAGGAGGGTAGATTGACTCCAGAATACCTGCTTCATTTCACTGGATTTGACAACACACTTCAATTGGGAATAAGCCAAGTGGTGATGTCCGATAAATATGCGTTTCTACGTGTCGTATATGACAATCGTTCCTATTTTATGGTAATTGATTTGGAAAACAATCGTCCCCTAATTCATTTAAGGAAATTATTTGATCGGGAGTTGACACCAGAAATGATTCCTAAGCCATTGAATGGGGACATTTTTTATTCCATCCTAAGGGATGAGGAAAATACCGAGGAGAAAAATCCACTGATTGTTTTTTATCGTTTGCCATCGATAAGAAATTGAATAAAAAAATTTAGTTTTGAAAACCTCCTTCCCCCACTATAAACAATCCGACTCCAAAGACTGTGGCCCTACCTGCTTACGGATTATTGCGAAGCACTATGGTAAGCTGATCTCTCTGAAGGAAATCCGTGAGATTTCCGAAACGACCCGTGCCGGAAGTAGCCTGCTCAAGCTAAGTGAAGCGGCGGAGGGCAGAAGAAAACGCTTAGCTGCAGGTTCCGGTAGAACTATCGTGGAGGTAAATAATCTGATGAAGCAATTTGGCGATATGCGCAAGATGATAAAGCAGATGAATAAGATGGGCGGTGCCAAAGCTGCAATGAGTAAGATGATGCCGGGGATGGGGAAGCGATAAACGCACTATGCACTCTTATAATAAAAGGCTGAAATCAGGTGTTATCCAGATTTCAGCCTTTTTTTTCATTCATTCGCTTAACAGCTATCAAATTATCCTTTCTTTACTAGCCATTCTTCAAATACCTTTAAGCTTTCCTGCCTCAACCCATTTTCCAGTGGGATTTTTCGATCGGCAGGATTGAGCGCCAGTTCTCTATAGATGTAGCGATTGTCAAAGCCCGCATCCGCACTGTCTTCTCGGGTACAGGCATAAAAGACTTTGCTCACCTTTGCAAAGTAAAAAGCCGAAGCACACATGGGGCAGGGTTCACATGAAGCGTATAGTTCACAACCCTCCAAATCAGTTTTCGATAGCTGGCTGCAGGCATTTCGAATAGCTTCGATTTCGGCGTGTGCCGTAGGGTCATTATTCTTATTTATCTTATTTCCTGATTCACCTACAATCTTTCCGTCCTTCACCACTACAGCCCCATAAGGTCCACCTTCCCCGCTATTCATAGCCATTTGTGCCAAAGCTATCGCTCTGCGCATAAATTGTTTTTCCTGTTCTGTCATGGATTTTAATTAATTGATGTTTAGCTCTTTGAATCAGTCTCAATTATTAAAACCCAGTAAAGATTGAGTTGTTACGAAATCTATTCTCCAATCTCCAATCTCTTTTTCTCAAACCCTCAACTCATTCACCGATAACCTCCAAAAACGGCCCCGTGAAGTTACGATTTACGCTAATGCGGTTTTTGCTAGCTTGAATCAGGTTTCGTTGACAGAGAAACTTTTGTTTTTGATTCAGTCAGGCTTCATAAATGGAATTTCCGCATGCCGGAGTCAATACAGGTAATAATTACCCTTGTGTCACCAACAAGTATAAATTTTGAATGAATTTACCAGCGTATCCTCAAGAAAATAAGCTAGGTCGGTGATCAAAAACATGATCAATTCAACTAATATATACTTTGGTTGAGATCTTCGGTTTTTAATCTCCAGTCTCCTATCTCTTTTTCTCAAACTCTCAACTCATCCACCTACTCATAAACTCCAAGAAAGGTTCTTTGTAATTATCGCCTACCGCAATGGACTGGTCTCGGATATTAATTACATTCTTGGATACTGATTCAATATGGTTTAGGGCGACGATGAAGGAGCGATGCACTCGCATGAACTGATCGGAGGGAAGGAGTTCCTCCATACTTTTCAAACTAGTCAGCGAAAGAATTGGATTAGGTTTTGAAGTCAAATGAACTTTCACATAATCCTTATAAGCTTCCACATAAGCAATTTCCTTGAGGAGGACTTTGACCAGTTGATACTCTACTTTCAGGAAAATGTAATCGGGAGTGGATTTCTCTGAATCCTTATTTTCAGATTGATCATTTTGATTGAGTTTTTGGAAGTAAACAGAGGCTTTAGACGCGGCGTTTAAGAACTCCTCATAGCTGTAGGGCTTCAGCAAATAGTCCAAGGCATCGACTTTATAACCTTCGATTGCAAACTGATGATAAGCTGTCGCAAAAATGATTCGAGTGTACTCTGATTTTTTCTTTCCATCCAAGACTCTCGCTAGCTCCATGCCAGACAAATCCGGCATTTGGATATCCATAAAGATGAGCTGCACTTCATGTTGATTGATAAAGCTCAGTGCCTCGATGGCATTGGAAAATTTACCTGCCAGCTTCAAAAAAGCCGTTTGTTCTATAAATTTACCCACCAATTCCAAGGCTAGTGGTTCATCATCTATGGCTATACAGTTCAAGGTCATTCGAGATTCAGAGTAAGATTTACCCAATACTCTTGAATGGCTTCTGCAACACCAAATTTCAGCCGATGTTTTTCAGGATAGAGCAGCGCTAGTCTTCGCCTGGTATTTGTCAGACCAATTCCATTTTCCTGAGATTCCGGATTATCCGGAGGAAGTGGGAAAATATGATTTTTGGTTTCAAAGAAGAGTGTTTGGCCCATTACTTCCAGCTTGACCAAGATTTCGCAGTCTTGCTGAGAGCTGATCCCGTGCTTGAAGCAATTTTCCAAAAAGGGAAGTAGCAACATTGGAGCGATGATAAGATCCTCTTTGGGCGTTTCGATCTGAATATTCAAAGTCACATTCGAGGAAAGTCGCATTTTCATCAACTCGATGTAGTCATTGATGAAATTCACTTCTCTGCTAAGTAAAGTCTCCTCTTTTTGATTTTCATATAAGACATAGCGCATCATTCGGGAAAGCTTGAGTAGGGCTTCCTGCGCCTTTTTCACATTTAGATTTGTCAAAGCATAAATATTATTCAGCGTATTGAAGAAGAAGTGAGGATTGATTTGAGCTTTCAGATAGGAGAGCTCTGTATTGATCCGTTGCTGATCGAGTTCTTGGCGGAGGCTTTCATCTTTTTGCCATTTCTGTACGGAGGCCACAGCTGTACTGATTCCAATAGATAATAAATAAAGTGTCAAATGAAAAATATCAGCTGATAACCAACGCTTACCCGGTTGGTAAGCTTTTTCTGGATTAAAAGCTTTGAACATCAACTCTGGTAGATGGACCAAATTTTCAAAGTAAATAATCAATCCCAGGTAGAAGACTCCGGCAATGACGATCAAGAGTAGAAAGATTAATGGCTTTCCTTCAAACAGGATTTTGGGAACAACAAAAGCCATATTTCCATAAAAAAATACCAGTAGTATGCAAACCAAAAAAATCTGACGGTACCAAAATTCTATAGGAATTTCAACACGCCAGGAGAGTGGAGAGAGCAATAGCAATACTGTAATCAAGGCAAACCATCCAAGTACATGTACTAGAATTGAGATGCGTTTGCTTGAGTTGAATGTTAGCATATCAGTATACTTGAATTAACAAACTAATTAAAAGTATCGCATATTTTAAAATCAAATCTACAGATAAGGACTTTACGTCTACAAAACACCATAATCAGGGGATAAAACTTATTCTTAGGTTCCGATTAAATTTGATCTGCTAAAAATCGGTCTTTGTCGATATAATTTGACTCGTCATCTATTATCAAATTTTTACTCAAACAAACCCACTTTTTTTGGGGTATAAGAATTTATAAAATTTGTTTTATCAATTAAATCTGTCTTCATCAAAATTGTCTTGATGCACTTATAACCATCCCAACATGAAAAAAGCTGTTTGTTTGTATATTTTTAATTTGTTTTTAGGCTTTGGACTCGTTCAGGCACAGCAGGTATCACCATCAGCTAAACAACCTGCGCGTATAATTGGAGTCGTAAAAGATTTGAAAACCGGTAAGGCCGTCTCTTATGCCACAGTTGCGCTATATAAATCAGGAACTGACACCAACATTGTAGGTGCAGTAGCTGATGATGAGGGAAATTTTTTTATTGCGGGTTTTGAATTGGGAAGCTATGATCTGAAGATCACTTTCCTAGGCTTTGAAACCAAAGTGATCGAAGACATTCAAGTAATTTCATCTACGGGAGATATCAACTTAGGAAATATTGAACTGACCGATGAGGGTCTTGCCCTTGAAGAAGTCACGGTCCAAGGTCAGCGAGATTTGATCGAGGAGCGTGTCGATCGTACGATCTACAAGGCAGAAAACGATAAGACTACAGCTGGTGGAGATGCAACAGACGTACTTCGAAGAGTGCCGATGCTTTCGGTAGATTTTGACGGAAATGTATCTATGAGAGGAAGTAGCAATATTCAAGTATTGATTGATAACAGGCCTTCGGCCATCACAGCGAGCAGCATTGCAGATGCGTTGAGACAGATTCCTGCTGACGAAATCAAAGCAGTAGAGGTGATTACTTCTCCTTCAGCAAGATTTGATGCTGAGGGTACTTCTGGGGTGATTAACATTATTACTAAAAAGAATAATTTTCAGGGAATGACGCTGAATGTCAATAGTGGATTTGGTCTAAGAGGATCAAATCTAAGCTTAAATGGCGCTGCACGGAAAGGCAAGTTTGGGTTTTCACTGGGCGGATTTGGTAGAGCTGGCTATAATATCAATGGGCGTTTTGAAAATGAGCAGTTGTTGAACAACCCGGATAATAGCATTTCAAGAATCTTGCAATCTGCAGATACAGAGCGAAGAAACTTATTTGGGAGGTATACTTTCGGAGTGGATTATGATATTGACAAATTCAATTTCTTGACTGGTTCGGTAAACTTTGGAGTTAGAAATTCCAATAGTAATCAAAATGATTTCCTTACTCGAAACTTCTTAAATGATCAGCTTAGCAGAACTGCACTTCGAACAACAGACGTAGTAGATGATTCTAATACGATCGATGTCAGTGTAAACTATACTAAAACCTTTGAGAAAAAGGGCAAAGAGTTTAGCTTTTTGACACTTTATAGTAGAAATAATCGTCAGAATTCATTTGTAAACTCGCTTTATGAAGATGATTTGCAGACAATTGATTCTAGACTTCGAAATTTCAACCCAAGCAGAAATGAGGAATTCACTTTCCAGGTAGACTTTGTCAATCCAATGGGAGATGAAGGAAAAGCTATTCTCGAGTACGGAGCGAAGAATATCTTAAGAAAAGCATATTCAGATTTT
>JBDNIP010000179.1:0-3348 GCA_041688245.1 Algoriphagus sp. | reverse complement strand
TCCCAGTAGATGCATCGAATGTTCTGGTCTCCGAAATTATAAGCTCCCCAGCCTCAAGCAAATGAATCAATCGCTCATGTTCATGCACTATCGCTCGAAATACATTCCGAAAAGAATTCATATTCTTCACCTCGACTTTTTTACCGAATTCTGTCGCCCCTTTGCGCATTACAGACACGTTGGCATCGCAGCGAAGGGAACCCTCTTCCATATTTCCGTCGCATATTTCAAGATATTTGACAAGTTTTTTGATTTCTGCCAAAAATGCATATGCTTCTTCTGGGCTTTGCATATCAGGCTCAGTTACGATCTCAATCAAAGGAGTGCCCGCACGATTGAAGTCTACCAAAGTGTCAGCTTCATCAGCCAGGTGAATTGATTTTCCGGCATCTTCCTCTAGATGAATTCGATTAAGTTTGACAGTTCTGGTCCTCCCATCCGGTAGTACGATTGGAACCAAACCTCCTACGCAAATCGGTGTTTTATCTTGAGTAATTTGATAACCCTTTGGCAGATCTGGATAGAAATAATTTTTTCGGTCAAAACTTGTATTCCTTGTAATCTCACAATCACAGGCAACACCAATTCTAATGGCAAATTCAATTGCTTTTTTATTCACTTTAGGAAGTGTTCCTGGGTGACCAAGTGTGATTACGGATACCTGTGTGTTCGGTGAATTTCCATAGGCAGTTGAATCCGAAGCAAATATTTTACTCTCAGTCTGAAGCTGCGCATGCACCTCTAGACCAATGACCAACTGATATTTATTCTTTAACTCTTCGCTCAACATTCAAGTGTTATTTCTGGATTTACTTAAAGGTACATTTCTCGAGCTTTCGATACGACTTTGTCCAAGCCATTCAAGTCCTTTCCTCCTGCTGTGGCAAAGAAAGCCTGACCTCCTCCTCCACCTTGTATTTCTTTGGCTAGTGCTCTTACGATTAATCCAGCATTTAGATTTTTTGACTGAATCAATGACTCATCAAGGATTACAGCGATTTGAGGCTTCCCCTCAATGGACGCCGCTAAAATTACAAAAGCATTTTCAACCTCATTTTTCAACTCGTAAGCAAGTTTTTTAAGAGAATCTGCATTTGGCAGTTCAACTTTTGCGATGAGCGTATTAATCCCATCGCCTGAATTGAATTGATCCAAAAGTTCAGATTTTATTCCCAAAGATTTTTCCAAATAAAGCCTTTCAATTTCCTTTTTCAAGCTATTCCGCTCGTCAATTAACGCTTCAATCGCCTTTTTTACATCTTTTGGATTTTTGAGTAGCTCTTGAATCTCTTTTAGCGTATGCTCCTGCTCACGCAAATAAGCTGCTGCTGCTGTAGAAGTAATCGCTTCAATTCGGCGAACTCCTGCTGAGATAGATCCCTCAGAAACTATCTTCAGCAATCCAATCTGACTGGTCGAAGGCACATGAATGCCGCCACAAAGCTCCACTGAGTACGTAGGATCAAAGGTGATTACTCGCACAAATTCACCATATTTTTCACCGAAAAGTGCTGTAGCACCATTAGCCTTAGCTTCTTCGATCGGAACGTTTCTTTGCTCTATCAGCGGAATATTCTCTCGAACTTTCGCATTTACCAAGTTTTCAACCTGTTCGATTTCCGCATCGGTCATATTTGAGAAAAGCGAAAAATCAAAACGAAGAAATTGCTCATTTACCAATGAACCACGCTGTTGAATGTGATCTCCAAGTACTGCTTTCAATGCTGACTGAAGCAAATGCGTGGCCGTATGATTGTTCGTTGTCAGCGTTCGCTTAACCTGATCTACCTCTGCAGAAAACTGCTTTTCAGGATGCTGAGGAAGTTTTTCTACAAAATGAACGATCAAATCATTTTCCTTTTTGGTGTCCACCACTCGGATTTTCTCCGACTCAGAGATCAACCAGCCTGTATCTCCTATCTGTCCACCACTCTCTGCATAGAATGGCGTTTTGTCTAACACTACCTGGTAGCGATCACCTTTTTTATCAGAAATCACTCGGTATTTGATGAGCTGAGAATCCGCTTTCAGAAAATCATAACCGATGAACTCAACGCCTTCATCTTCATGAACCATCATCCAGTCTCCAGTTTCTGATTCAGAAGCCGAACGGGAGCGGTTTTTCTGTATTTCCATCTCGGAAGTAAATCCTTGCTCGTCTAAAGAGAATCCATTTTCTCTTGCGATCAGCGAGGTCAAGTCCAGTGGAAATCCAAAAGTATCGTAAAGTTCAAAGGCTGTCTTACCCGGTATTACTGTATCATTTTTAGATTTGAGTTCTATCTTGATTTGATCAAGAATTTTTAGGCCATTGGCCAAAGTTCTGAGGAAAGCCGTTTCTTCCTCGAAAATCACCTTTGCAATAAACTCTTGTTGTGCGCGAACTTCTGGAAAAACATCCCCGAAATTAGCTGCGATCAAGGGAGTCAATTCATATAAAAAGGGCTCGTTAAAGCCTAAGAAGGTATATCCGTAGCGAACTGCACGTCTCAAAATTCTCCGAATGACATAACCAGCTTTATTATTGGATGGGATTTGACCATCTGCAATAGTAAAACTGATTGCACGGATATGATCAACTATTACCCGGAATGCGGTATCTGTTTGCTCATTTTTACCATAGGATTTACCCGATTTCTTCTCGAGCTCACCGATGAAAGGCATAAAAAGATCCGTATCGTAATTCGAAGATTTGTGCTGAATAGCTCTAACCAATCGCTCAAACCCCATTCCTGTATCCACATGAGTAGCAGGAAGTGGTTTCAAGCTACCATCAGAAATCCGGTTGAATTGCATAAACACAAGATTCCAGATCTCGATAACTTGTGGATGATCATTATTGACCAAGTCTTCACCAGGAATCGCTGCACGCTCAACATCCGGTCTTAGATCAATATGAATCTCGGAGCAAGGACCACAAGGACCTGTATCGCCCATTTCCCAGAAGTTATCCTTCTTCGAACCCATGATGATCCGATCTTCAGGCACAATGGCATTCCAAAGTTCGAAAGCTTCTTTATCCATTTCCAGGTGATCATCTTTATCTCCCCGAAATACCGAAACATAAAGTCGATCTTTTGAGAGTCCATAAACTTCAGTCAAAAGCTCCCAAGCCCAAATAATAGCTTCCTTTTTGAAATAATTACCAAAAGACCAATTGCCCAACATCTCAAACATGGTATGGTGGTAGGTGTCAACACCAACTTCCTCCAAGTCATTGTGTTTACCGCTCACCCGAAGGCATTTTTGGCTGTTGGCCACTCTTGGAAATTTTGCGATTTCATTTCCCAGAAATGCATCTTTGAATTGGTTCATCCCCGCATTGGTAAACATCAAAGTAGGATCGTT
>JBDNIP010000178.1:0-3849 GCA_041688245.1 Algoriphagus sp. | reverse complement strand
CTTTTTGTGCTTCGGCAATACAATGTAGGGTAAGCGTAGTTTTTCCTGAAGACTCTGGGCCGTAAACTTCGATTACTCGACCACGAGGAATTCCGCCTATGCCCAATGCAATGTCTAAACCTATAGATCCGGTAGAAATAGCAGGTATATCCTGAACTTTATTATCACTCAACTTCATTACTGTACCTTTTCCATAAGTTTTCTCAAGCTTATCGATGGTCAATTGAAGTGCTTTTAATTTTTCTGCGTTGTTGCTCATGAGTTTTCCTTTAAAGAATGACTAGTTAAGTTTATTTGGGTAAACACAAAATCTAAACCAAAGAAGTATACCCTATTGTTTTGGAGAACCAAATTCGTAATTTTAATCGCTTTTATGGCATTGTTTTTAGTAATACTTGAGCGTAAACCACAAATTCGTCAGGTATTGTCAAAGAAATATATGAATCAACTCCGCAACTACCTTTTTTTCGCTTCACTAGTTATTGCTCTACCGCTGCTGGGACAAGAATCTTCCAAAAACACAGCCTTTACTTATGGGGAGGAACTAAACTTTGAAGTGTCTTATGGCTGGCTTGATCTAGCGGAAGCAAAACTGCAGATCTCCAGACGAGGGCATAATCAAGATGAAATCCCACACTATAAAATAGATGTCTATGGAAAGACAAAAGGCGCTGCCACGATCTTTGGTAAGGTAAACGACAATTGGGGTACCTATCTAAATCCTCAAACTCTTCTCCCCTATCAATCTTATAGACATATAGAGGAGGGCAGGTATCGGAAACATGAGTTGGTGTATTTTGACCAGAAAAATAAAAAAGCCCGATTGGAGCTTTATGATAAAGATAATAAAAACCTCAAAGAGGCTAGAGAGTACAATCTATTAACTGAGGTTCAGGACTTGGTAAGTGGATTTTATTATTTGCGATCCCTAAATCTATCCAAATTAAAGCCTGGAGAAGTTGTCATGATCAATGGATTCTTCGATAAAGAATTATATAACATAAAATTAATTTACGAAGGATCTGAGAAACTGGAAACAAAAATCGGAAAAAAAGAAACCTACATTTTCTCGCCCGAAATCCCTCCTAACAAGCTCTTCCGCGGTAACTACCCCATCAAAGTATGGATCACTAAGGATCAGAATAAAATACCTGTTAAAATCAAAGCAAATCTTTTCCTCGGATCCTTGCATTTAGACCTAGTTTCCACCAAAGGTTTACGAAACAATTAGGTAATACTGCCTTAACGGATTATTAATATCAATATTATTTGAGGGCTTTTTTATCTTGAAAGTCAATTCCAACAAATTTTTATTTGGTTGCTATGGCCAAATATTCAGTAATTTTAAGGAAAACACGAACTTTAAAAGATGGGTGACAATCAAAAGATCAAGGTGCTAGTCGTAGATGATGAGCCTGATATAATTGAGATTTTAAAATATAATCTCCAAAAAGAAGGTTACGAGGTAGCCACTGCTGATGATGGGATCAAGGCTGTAAAAGTCGCTGCAAAATTTCTCCCAGACGTAATATTACTAGACATCATGATGCCCAATCAAGATGGAGTTGAGACTTGTCTTCAAATTCGCCAAATGCCGGATTTGAAAAACACATTCATAATTTTCCTTACCGCACGAATGGAGGAATACTCTGAAGTAGCCGCCTTTGACGTGGGTGCGGACGATTACATCACAAAGCCAATTAAGCCCAGAGCCTTGATGAGCAGAATTTCAGCGCTTTTCAGAAGAGATTCAAAAAAGGAACAAGAGCAAATTCAAGTTAAGATAAAAGATCTTCTAATCGATAGGGGAAGTTATACTGTGGATCAATCAGGAAAGACAATTACCCTACCCAAAAAAGAATTCGAGCTCCTGCATTTTTTGGCAAAAAATCCAAATATCGTATTCAGTAGAGACGAACTTCTTCAGAATATCTGGGGAGCAGATGTATTTGTCCTTGCACGGACAGTTGATGTACACATCCGAAAAGTGCGAGAAAAGATCGGAGATGACTACATTACAACTGTGAAAGGCGTAGGGTACAAATTCGAATTAGGATAAAATGCTTTCAAATTCCAAGGGAATATCTTTAGTACTAGCTTTAGCAACTTCCATTTTGGTAGTAGCTTTTTTATCGCTGATAGATGATGCTACTTTTATTATTCTCTTGGTAGCATGGGGGGTTTCTTTTTCTTCAGCCTATATCTTGATGGCGTTTACGCTTGATTTTTTGGTATTCAAAGAGATTGGAAATATCTATACACTACTGGAGAAAATTCAGCGAAAAGACCTGTCTGAGATCAATGAGAAAGGTAGAAAAAGCTCCATGTCTCCACTGCGCAAAATCAATAAGGTGATCAACTCCTATGCAATAGCCAGACAAAAAGAGATTGAAACCCTTCAGAAGAATGAGGAATTCCGTAGAGAGTTTATTGCAGATATTTCCCATGAGTTGAAAACACCCATTTTTGCAACTCAAGGCTATATTCACACACTTTTGGATGGTGCCATTGATGATAAACATGTCCGGATGAAATTCCTCCGGCGTGCCGCCAAAAATCTAGATTCTTTGGATGTGCTGGTGCAAGACTTACTTACCCTAAGTCAAATGGAAAGTGGTGTAATTAAATTCAACTTTATAGAATTTGAACTCAAAGAGCTCTTGCTCGAAGTCATTGACCAATTGGAGCACAAAGCTTTTAAGCGGGATATGAAAATCCACTTTGAATTTGAAGAAAATAAAAGCTATATGACTTCAGGAGATCGACCCAAGATCTATCGTGTCTGCCAAAATCTGATCGTCAATGCAATCAAGTATAACGATGAAAAGGGCGAAGTACATGTGATGTTAAAGCTGCATAAAAACAGCATCCAACTCGATATCAAAGACGATGGCCAAGGTATTCCTGCCGAAGATATCAAGCGGATCTTTGAGCGATTCTATCGGGTGGAGAAAAGTAGGTCCAAGGAAAAAGGCGGTACAGGATTGGGTTTGGCCATCGTAAAGCATATTTTAGAAGGACATAAAAGTAAGATCTCAGTCACTTCTACTCTGAAGAAAGGTTCAATTTTTACTTTTTCGCTGCCCTTGGTGAAAAAAGAGGCAATAGAACAGAAGGTGAAGCGTGTTTAGTAAGGAGAATACTTGAAATAAGATTTTTTACGATCTAATTTTTCTTTAGCTTTGCAGCCTTTTAAAAGAAGCGGGAGAATCCATGAAGAAAGTAGATTTTGAAAAACTCATTCTGTTTGAAACTGAGGATTACCTGGTGATCAACAAGCCGCCTTACCTGTCAAGCTTAGACGACAGACATGAGGCGCAGAATATCCTGGACTTAGCCAAGGCACACACTACCGATTCTCAACTGTGTCATAGATTGGATAAGGAAACCTCAGGATGTCTGGTGATCGCTAAGAATCCAGTCGCCTACAGGCATTTGGCGATGCAGTTTGAAAGCAGAAAAGTGGACAAAGTATATCATGCAGTAGTAGAGGGGATCAAGGAATTCAGTAATGAACTAGTCAATCGAAACCTACTTGCAAACAACAAGGGAATAGCCAAAGTCAGTAAAGAGGGAAAGCCAGCGCAAACGGTATTCAACACATTAAAGACTTACTATTCACACACACTAGTCGAGTGTAAGCCTATCACAGGACGACTGCATCAGATTCGTGTACACCTGACTTACCTTAAGTCTCCGATATGCGGCGACACGCTATATGGTGGCAACCCCTTGTTCCTTTCTTCACTCAAGCGTCGCTTTAATCTCAAGAAAGATACCGAAGAGCAACCAATCATGCCGCGAGTTTCTTTACATGCTTATTCAATAGGTTTTCTAGGAGTAGATGGT
>JBDNIP010000177.1:0-1845 GCA_041688245.1 Algoriphagus sp. | reverse complement strand
AAATATCGAATCTCGTGTAAAGACTTACGCCACACTTCCGCTGTATGGTCAGCCTGGAGAGCAGTGGTATTATTCAGCTGCACCGGATATTTTGGCGCGGTTGATCGAAGTGTTTTCGGGAATGAGCGCGGCAGAATTTCTGCAAAAGCGGCTTTTCGATCCGCTGGGAATGCCAGACACAGGATATAATCTAACCGAAGAGCAAAGCAGCCGCATGGCCACTTTGCATAGCTACAACGAAGAAGGTGAACTGATCAAAGCTCCTCGTCAAACTCCGACATCAGGTAATAAAGTATTCGCTGGCGCAAACGCCTTGTTTAGTACGGCTCCGGATTACGCTCGATTTGCGCAGATGATGCTTAATGGTGGAGAATTAGATGGTCAACACTACCTCAGCCCCAAGACAATTGAGATTATGACGATGGATCAGACAGGCGGAATCTATAAAGCTCCGGGTCAAGGCTTTGGTTTTGGTTTCGGAGTCGTAACAGATTTGGCTAATGCAAAGTCCTTAGGATCTGAAGGGACTTACTATTGGAGCGGAGCTTATTGCACCTATTTCTTTATTGACCCCAAGGAAAATTTGATTTCGATCCTGATGACCCAAACTGCGCCATTTAGTGGCTATTACGAGCAAAAGATGAGGCAAATGATCTATCAGGCGATTGAGTAAAGAAAAGAGTAGCTAGTAGCTAGACAATAGTACTAAGAAATTTAGAATCAAGATTTAAGAATCAAGATTTTAGAGCCTAGATTTAAGAAGCAAGAAATTGGTCGCTTAACTCGAAATGTTAGTATCAAAATCATAGATCCAGGAAATCTCGAAATGAATCTAAGCATTCAATATAAATAACCACGAAGTGGCTGAGCTATGAGTACCTGCCCGCCGCTGCGGAGCCCTCGGTGGAGCTTGCGGAACCTAGGTTACAATGCCAAATCCCCAATTCCCTCCCGCTGGAACGTCAATTAGGAATTCGTAATCCTTTCGGGAGGATGGAAACAAAGCATGTTCGAAGGAAAAAATAATAAGTGGCTAAAATCCAGATTTGAGAACCAAAAGACAAGCGGATAGCTAGATCTTGGTATTTAGACTAGCAGTTTAGCCTAATTTTACCGAACCCTTACAACAGCAACTTTCTATACAAATCTTTTAAAATTCGGAGTTCGTCATGGGCACTTTCTTTGACTCGCTTTTAAATCACAGGTCATATTACAACTTCATTATAATTTAAATATCTTTCTAGTTTTTGAGGGCTTGGAGGGTTAAAATTTTGAAGCGTATAAGTTTTACTAACTAAGAGGACTGAACTTAGTTTAGTTAATTCTGTTTTTTTCATCAATAAATCGGCTATACAATCCAATTTGTCGTAAAAAACTAAACCGGAAATGTTATCTGTGTAAAATTCCTTGTAATTATTAAAAATAATACAGGATAAATTTTGAATTTAAAAAGATTTTTTTGAGCTTTAAAATAAGTAGGTTTTAGTAGTAAGTAACAGCTTCAAAGAGCCTTTCACATAATCTTAATAATCAATACCTTATATTTATTTATTGATTTTAGTAACTAATTTACCTAAATTTTACGTTTGATTAATCCTATATTGATGTCCGAATCTTTTAATAATGATATTGATTTAGTTTTTTTAGCAAACGAAAGAGTATGCCTTTTTTAATCTAATTATTTAGTTCTTAATTTGAATTTGATAATTGAATCCTTAAATAACAGTTTAGAAACGACTAAGTTAAGATATCAACCAAAAAAAATTATCACAATATAAACCGTAAATAATATGAATAACCTAAAAATTAGTTTAAATCTAATTCTAGTTTTATTCCTTTTTATTT
>JBDNIP010000176.1:0-3588 GCA_041688245.1 Algoriphagus sp. | reverse complement strand
GTGGTCTTCATGTTTTAATCAAAGGATCCTGAAATGCTTATCCCGATTTATCGGGAGATCAAACCATGAATAACTTGTCCCGATGTATCGGGAGCCATGGGTGAAACCCGTGGTAAAACGAATATCAACGACCAAACGACCCTGAAGGGGTCGAACTCATTCAAAGTACACCCCTGGGAATATTATCCTATCCTAAGCCTAGTACTCGATAGCCATCAGGATACATTACTCCTCAAAGCTCAAAGAAGCAACTGCCAAAGAATCCATTACAGTTTAAAAAAAGAAACAGTAGATAGGTTGAAATCTAGAAAAGTAATTCCTAACCTACCCAACGCCTACTCCACTCAATACGTCACAATCACCTCGTTGTCCAGAACGACATTCTTGGACCAGGTGAACTCAATATCTGCAGAGCTATTGGCGAATACATAAGTGAAGATGGTATATGCAGACTTATGGTCCACTGTAATGGCAGAATTGAAAGTCGTAGCATTTGGCCAGACACTATCATCAAATGATTCTTCATGCCATGCCGCAGGAACTACCCAATGCAATCCAAATAAGCACTTGGTTCTAGTACCTTCTCCTAATAAAGTATTTAAAAACTCAGATTGGATGTTCAATTTTCACTTTTGAACGAAGTTTATCAATCGCCGAGATTCAATGTATTATCCATCTCAGTTTGGTCGACTCTCGAGTTGATTTTCATGGATTCACTAGAATTTTGAAAGTAGTAGACTCGGGGATGTAGAATGAAGTCGAATTTACATGGAGGAAGTTTTCTTTACCTGTAAGACTCGTCTTACCAACCTAAGCAACACCTTGACCTCAATAAGCAACGGTTAAAATTGATAAGAAACCTTTAACAAAGTGTAGAATGAGGATTAATCCGTAGTTTAAAGCTTTTAAGCAACAGCTCGACTTGATTAAGCAACATTAAAAACTATGTTTGTATCCGCCATCAATACGCTCATCACAGAGAATTACCTTCAAACTAAGAAAGAAAATCAATATTTTGAACGGAAGGGTTTAGGAGAGAAAGACATCAAGCCTTCCAAATTAGCGGAGGAGTTAATTGGAATGCTCAATGCTGATGGAGGAATGTTGGCGTTTGGGGTTTCGGATGATGGAGAAGTTCAGGATTTGAAAACATTAAGCAACATAGATCCTTATCGTAGACTGATTTTTGACTTTATTCATCCTTCCTGCAAGATAGAATTGGAAGAAGCAGAGATAAACGGCATGCTTGTCTTTCTCTATCACGTGGAGCAAGACCATGAAAGACTTTTCTGCAGAAAAGACAATGAACAGGTCTATCTGCGAATGTTGGATACCAATCGAAAGCTAGATAGAGATGGAGTCAAAAAACTGGAGTATGACAAAATCATTCGGAAGTTTGAAGAAGAAATAGCTACGGATTTTGATTTAGAAGACCTAAACTTGAGTTTACTAGTAGATTATAAAAACAAATTAAACTTCAAAAATCCTCCTCTTGAATTATTGGCTCAACGCTATTTAGCTAAAAAGAAGGATGGTCAATATTTTATTAAAAATGCTGCGATATTACTTTTTGCAAAAGATCCTGAGAAGTACATTCCTTCTGCATCTGTACGCTATATACGCTATGAGGGCAAAGAGGCACTTTCAGGATCTGATCATAACGTGGTAAAAGACCAACGTTTTGAAAATAATATCCCTAGTCTGATTACAGAGATCAAGGCTTTTCTCAATGCTTCTTTTCGGGATTACTATTTCTTGGATATGAAAGAGGGAAAATTTAAAAAAGTACCAGAATATCCAGAGGAAGCCTGGTTAGAAGGTATCGTAAATGCACTTTGTCACCGATCATACAATTCCCAAGGCAGCTCTATCTATGTGAAGCATTTCGATGACCGATTGGAAATTTCTAACAGTGGTCCTCTTCCAGCACAAGTTACAGTGGAAAACATCAAAACTGAGCGTTTCGCTAGGAATCCAAGAATCGCCAGAGTTCTGGAAGACATGGGATATGTGAGGCAATTGAATGAAGGTGTGTCTCGGATTTACGAATCCATGGAAAAATCCATGCTTTCAGTCCCAGAATACAAGCAGGCTAATGGCAATGTCTTTCTTACATTGAGAAACAAAATAAGTGGTCATTCAAAAACAATCCACGATAGCATTTTAGAAAAAATTGAAAAAAACTGGAAATCGTATAACCTTACGCAGCAGAAAATCTTTTTCTACCTCTTTTCTCATCAGTCAGCGACTAAAGCTGAACTGGCTGAGTATTGTGAAACTCATATTAACACGATTGGACGAAATTTAAATCACTTTATTAAAGAGAGTTTGTTAGAGCGAGATAATCCTAAACAGCGATATCCAGAGGCGAAATTTAAGTTTAAAAAATTCTAAAATGAACTTAAGCAACGATTGAAGAATATTTCATCTATTTTATTATCAAATAATTAACGAATTTAAGCAACACATCAATGTTATTAAGCAACATTCTGAAAATTGGCTCCTTTGGTTGTAGTCAACTCATCCTGCCAACTGAGTGGATAAATGTTTAATAGTTGCTGAGGGCGCAGGTCCTAGTATGAGATATAAAATTATTGAATAATTGGGCCAGCTTGGCGCATGTTTGGCGCGGTCGGGAATTTAAGACAAATAGACTAAAGCCTATTGCGCCATTTTGGTGAGATGGTGGTGCGATTAAGACATTTTAAAAAAAATGACGATGCATGGAGTATTTCGGAAACGGAGAAATATTGAAACATCAAAGAACAGAATTTTTAAGTTCAAGAAAATGCCCAGCTGAAGTCGTACTCAAAAGTTGCGAGTGGCCAAAACACCCCTATAGAAGTGTAATCGCAGTCCGCAATAACCATCGGGAAAAACTACGCTTTATCATTTTTCAGGAATTTGTAATTCAAACCCATTTTTCCAAAAGTCCACCTTTCCCCCCACCCTCCCCAACGACTCCTCAAAAAGTATTTGAAGACTCGGATTGGCTGCTTAAATTCCTGCATTAATATTTCAATCCTACACCTTCAAAAATTTATTTAATATCCTCCATCAATCTTCGAGAAATCTCTTCTTTCTTCCGGGAATCAAGATCATCGCACAATTGAATATATTTGTAAATGATAGCTTTGTTATCTAAGCACATCTTTATCAATCTTCCAGTAGGCAAAGAAGTAACACCTTCATTCTCAATATTCGAAATTGTATTTTTACTAAAGCCCAATATAATACTAAGCATAGATGCGGAAATTTGATATTTATCTCTAAAATTGATGATCTCGCTTGGTGATGCGGCACCTTTAGCAATATGATAGGCATTTTTGAGCGCTTTTATATTACGATCGACTTGACTTTTTGTATAATGTTTTGAGGTCTTATTTCTATTAATTAGTCCCGTCTCTTCATCTACATCATAATCCAAATAAAATACTTCAGTATACTCGAGTTTAAGCCCTTTATACATTTTATCTGTAATGCCATGCAATTCATCAGTAAGATGATTTTCTCTTGTCAATAATTTATTAGTCTCCATATTGGTAGTTTTTAAAAGGCTGATTCATTGGGTAATCTGGAACATGATTG
>JBDNIP010000175.1:0-3192 GCA_041688245.1 Algoriphagus sp. | reverse complement strand
GAGTCGGTTTCATCCAAAATAGACAGTTTAGGGTCTAGCATAGCCATCTGGAAAATCTCATTTCGTTTCTTTTCCCCTCCAGAGAATCCCTCGTTGAGCGATCTGCTCAATAACTTTTTGTCGATCTCAACCAATTTCATCTTCTCTTTCATCAAGGTTAAAAACTTGACAGCGTCAAGGGCCTCAAGACCTCGATACTCTCGAACTTGATTCACTGCCGTCCGGAGAAAATTGGTAGAACTTACTCCAGGGATTTCTACCGGATATTGAAAAGCAAGGAATATACCTTCTCTTGCACGAACTTCTGGAGAATATTCAAGCAAATTTTTGCCATTAAATAGTACTTCTCCTTCAGTTACTTTATATTCTTCTCTGCCTGCCAAGACAGAAGCAAGCGTAGATTTACCTGAGCCATTGGGGCCCATGATTGCATGAACCTCTCCGGCCTTTACTTCCAGGTTAATTCCCCTCAATATCGGTGTACCTTCTATGGAGGCATGTAAATTCTTTATTGATAACATAGTTTGAAATTTTAAATTTGAGATTTTCCAATTATTAATCGGAATTTCCTATCCTACAGAACCTTCGAGTGTTAAAGCCAAAAGCTTTTGAGCCTCTATTGCGAATTCCATTGGAAGTTGATTTAACACCTCTTTTGCGTAGCCATTAACAATCAAGGCTACTGCATCCTCTGTTGAAATTCCTCGTTGATTGCAATAGAAAATCTGGTCTTCACCAATCTTTGATGTCGTTGCTTCATGCTCTACTCTAGCCGATGAATTGTTGATGTCAATGTAAGGGAAAGTATGCGCCCCACATCTGTCTCCCATCAGCAAGGAATCACATTGAGAAAAGTTACGCGCATTTGTAGCACGCTTCATTACCTGAACTTGACCTCGATAAGAGTTTTGAGATTTACCTGCTGAAATTCCTTTGGAAACAATTCTTGACTTTGTGTTTTTACCGATATGGGTCATCTTAGTTCCTGTATCGGCTTGTTGGTAATTGTTAGTCACAGCTACTGAATAAAATTCGCCAATAGAATAATCACCTTTAAGAATACAAGAAGGATATTTCCAAGTTACTGCTGAACCTGTTTCAACTTGAGTCCAAGAAATTTTCGAATAATCTCCGGCACAAATACCTCGCTTAGTCACGAAATTGAAAATCCCACCTTTTCCTTCTTTACTTCCAGGATACCAATTTTGTACGGTAGAGTATTTGACTTCTGCATGCGCTCCGGCATAGATTTCTACTACCGCTGCATGAAGTTGATTTTCATCACGTTGTGGCGCTGTACATCCTTCCAGGTAGCTGCAATATGACTCATCATCAGCAATTATTAAGGTACGTTCGAATTGTCCTGTATTTGCAGCATTGATTCTGAAATAGGTTGAAAGCTCCATTGGGCATCGAACACCTTTTGGAATGTAACAAAACGATCCATCAGAAAATACTGCTGAATTTAACGCTGCATAATAATTATCGTTACTTGGGATGACTGTTCCCAAGTATTTTTGAACAAGTTCTGGATGTTCTTTTACTGCTTCCGAAAAAGAGCAAAATATAATACCCAGTTTACTCAAAGTTTCTTTGAATGTCGTAGCAACTGAGACCGAATCAAGTACGATATCTACAGCAATTCCTTGAAGTCGCTTCTGCTCATTGAGATTGATGCCTAGTCTCTTGTATATATCTAATAATTCAGGGTCTACATCATCTAACTTCTTAGACTTATTTGCTTGCTTTGGAGCTGAATAATATCTCAGTGCTTGGAGATCAATTTTTGGGTAATGAACATTTGCCCAAGTAGGCTCTTTCATATCAAGCCAAATTTTGAACGCCTTTAATCTCCAATCTAATAACCATGTAGGCTCTTCTTTCTTTGCGGAGATCCATCGGATGATATCTTCATTCAAACCTATTTCCGCTTCATCAGCTTCATAATTGACTGACCAGCCGTGCTCATATTCTTTGGAAGTTAGCTCTTCTAAAATTCGGTTGTCTTTGCTCATGTTTGGCGAGTTATTTAGACTAATTATATTTTAACTACAGGTCTACAACATTCAGTGAAATTATAATGTTTGCATCCTTTCTAGATTTCTAATCTTCATACAATATTTTGAATAAAACAGTTCATAATGGAGTCCAAAAGGTATTTTTTTTTAAGAAATTTTTGAGAGACCAATATTTATGATTCACAGAAATACACAAATTCGTTATTTGGATTTGATCTTAATTACATTATTTCTCCTTGTCAAAAAACTGAATTGGTCTATTTATTGATTCCTCCAGTACTATTAAAGTTTCTGTACGATTGATTCCATCTACTTTTTGAATATCGTCGAGTACTGTTCTTAGGTGATTAGTATCTCTACAAATTATTTTTGCAAAGATGGAATAATTCCCTGTGGTGTAATAAGCACTTACTACTTCAGAAATACTTCTTAGTCGTTCAATCACATTGTCATAGAGTGAACTTTTTTCTAAGTAGATCCCTAAAAATGCGGAAATGTCAAATCCCAGCTTAGCAAAGTCGATATTTAATGTGGCACTTTTAACAATTCCCATATCTTCTAACTTCTTCATTCTAACGTGTACCGTGCCGGAACTCACAAATACTTTTTTGGCAATTTCTGTGTAGGGGGTCTTCGCGTCCTCGTTTAAAAGAGAAATAATTTTTAGGTCTATATTGTCAACATCTAAAATTTTATCCATTTTTTTGGGGTGTAATTGGATTATCACTAAAATATACACTCGTAAATTACGGATTATTCAAATTATAGCAATTTTTTTTTTCAATTTGTAATTAAAGCAAAAATCACTTTACTTTGCTTTTGTTATAATACTTAGGCTAATATTTTGAATATTTAATTTTTTTCAAATTAATATTTGGGTTTTGTTGTGTCTCAAATTTTAATCTTTCTTTTAAGAACTTTAATCTCTAAAGTTATATTTGGGTTTATATTCTGAAAAGAGTCTTGTCACTGGCAAGACTTTTTTATTGCCTTTTAGTAAATTTTAAATGCAATTTTATAGGTATGAAAATTTTATTCAGCTATTTTCAAATTGATTCAATGAATTCGAAAAATGAACAGTGATTTTTTTTAAGATTCAGCTGTCTAATGTTTTACCTTTTTTTAGCTGATCAATTCCCAATTGCAGTGAGAGGGTTAAAAGCTCAAGGGATTT
>JBDNIP010000174.1:0-15763 GCA_041688245.1 Algoriphagus sp. | reverse complement strand
TCAGGACTTATCCTTTCAATCTGAGCCTGTAGAATTTAGCCAACATATGGGAATCGATCACAGGATAGTCAATCAGTTTTTAGAAGTACTAGATTAATGAAATTTGAATTTTCAGTTTATTTCCTTCTCGGAATAATTTTGTTTGGTTGTCATCCAATTTCGGAGCGCAAACAACCCCGACTTACCTTAGAACAACTCGCTGCTACGGATTTGAAAATCAATGGTGAACAGTTGGCAAATGCCTACTGTGGCAGTTGTCATCTGAAACCAGATCCCAGTATCTTGGATCAAAAAACATGGGTGGAAAATGTGCTTCCAGATATGAGGAAGCGCCTTGGCTTATATTTGGAAGAAGATTTTGGAGTTGATCTACCTGAAGATTCAGGTGTACCTAAAGGAATTTATTCCAAAGTACAATTGATTCAGCGGGACGATTGGCAAAAAATATTAGAATACTATCAGGAAAATGCTCCTGAATCACCACTTCCTCAGTTAGCCAAAAAACTTCCAAAAAAAGGTATCCCAGGCTTCGAGTTGATTCAGCCGGAATATGATTTTATCTATCCGAATCTGATTACTATGGTTCGGATACATCCAGAGACAGGTCAACTTTGGATTGGCAATCGCTTTCGAAAAGTGTTTGTCTTAGATCCGAAGAAAAATTTTCAATTATTGGATTCTATTACTACCTCAATTGCACCGGTTGAAATTCTTTGGAACTCTGATTCTGAATTCGAATTGTTGACAATGGGCTTGATGGATCCTTCAAATGATTCCATAGGATCCATCACTAGATATACCCGGACAGGGAGGCAATGGATACCGGAAATAATTAGGGATAGCCTAATGCGTCCGGTACACTTCTTAAAATTAGATTTGAATCAGGACAATCGATCTGAATATGTGATTTCCCAATTTGGCAATCATTTGGGTAAACTTTCTTTACACTCAGATTCTAAGCCAGAAAAAATATTATCAAGCTTCCCCGGAGCTCGGAGAACCATATCCAGAGATCTGGATCAGGATGGCGATTTAGATTTGATGGTTCAAATAACACGATCTCGGGAAAGTATTCGTGCTTATATCAATGATGGAAAGAGTGATTTTCAGGAGAAGATCCTTCTTGAATTTCATCCAGCATTTGGGTCGAGTGACTTTAGGCTAGAAGACATGAACGGTGATGGATTCGAAGATATTATTTTGGTCAATGGAGATAATGCAGATCAATCCCAGATCTTGAAAAATTATCATGGAGTTAGGATTTTCTTAAATGATGGGAAAAATAACTTTAAGGAAAGCTGGTTTTACCCGATGCATGGTGCCAGTGGCCTTGAGTTAGATGATTTTGATGGAGATGGTGACTTAGATCTCTTTGTGATCGCATTTTTTCCTGATCCCATTCAAAGTTCAAGACAAGATTTGATTTATTTCCGACAAGAATCAGACGGTGATTTTAGCCCATTTGTTTTGGGAAGGGGAATTGACTCAAACTTGCTTACCATCACAAAAGGAGATCTTGAATTAGATGGTGACCAAGATGTAGTGATCGGAACCTTTCAATTTAATGATTTGTATAAAGGGCCTGTAGATAACTGGAAACCATTTATTGTATTAAAAAACCTCAACAAATAGAGTTCATGATTTTTTTGTCATTATCCGC
The DNA here is from genome assembly GCA_041688245.1 of Algoriphagus sp. Taxonomy (GTDB): domain Bacteria; phylum Bacteroidota; class Bacteroidia; order Cytophagales; family Cyclobacteriaceae; genus Algoriphagus. Next base: position 14,103 of record JBDNIP010000174.1, on the reverse strand, counting down.
AATTATGCCACTAACCTAATTTTCTTTGCTTGCCTTGGCAGGCATGCCCACCAAGGCGAGGCAGGCCCGCCAAGGCGAGGCAGGCAGATGAGTTCCGATTGCCATCGGAAGAAGTATCAGTAATGCTAGTGTGTACCATGTATTAAGTTACTTTTTGATTTTTACTGGTGCAATTGTGGATGTACATAATTTTTTTAATCTGTTTAGATTAAAAAATAGGGTGCTTATTTGCTTTTCGAACACTTTTTCACTAAATAAAGGTTTATAAAGAATACTATTTTGGATATGATAAAAAATTTTCAGGGAGTCCGAGTCGTTGAACCAAAAAGGCCTCCAGTCATACAAATCTTAGTAAAAGACAGTATGTCTACTAATCTAGTAACATTCAAACCGGATGATACCATAGAGCAGGTCATAGATTTATTGACTAAGAAGAAAATATCCGGTGCGCCCGTAGTAGATAGTTCGGGTATGCTGGTGGGAATCATCTCAGAAGTGGACTGTCTTCGAGAAATCATCAAGGGGAAATATTCAAATACACCAAAGTACCCAGGAAAGGTAAGTGAGCATATGACACGTGATGTAATTACGCTTTCACCTGAATTATCACTTTTTGATGCAGCTCAGAAATTTTTAGAGCTTAAGATCAGAAGATTTCCAGTATTAAAGGATGGAAAACTCGTAGGTCAGCTCAGTCTGAGTGATGTGATTCGTACATTTCCGAAACTTAAGCAAACAACTTGGTAGGCAATACTATTAAAGGAGCTTTTTTATTTTGAATGATCCAGTGCTTGAGCTACATCATTAATGATATCTTCCTGATGTTCTAGCCCTACCGAAAGGCGTATTAATCCATCAGTGATTCCAACTTGCTTTCTTTCTTGATCGGTGAGTTTGCTATGAGTGGTAGATGCTGGATGGGTAATGATACTTCTGCTGTCGCCAAGGTTCGCGGTGACTGAGATCATTTTTAGGGCATCTACAAATCGTTGAGCTCTCTTCAATCCACCAATCAAGTCCAAAGTGACTATCCCGCCTCCCTGACTCATTTGCTTTACTGCAAGGTGGTACTGTGGATGAGATTTCAGAAAGGGGTATTTTACTGTGGCAATTGATGGATTTCCTTCAAATTCTGTAGCTATTGTTAGTGCATTTGAACAATGCCTATCCATTCTTACGGCTAATGTTTCCATGCTTTTTGAAAGAATCCAGGCATTAAATGGAGAAATAGCTGGTCCGGTATGTCTAGCAAAGAATTGGACTTGCTTCATTAAATCTGCTCTACCGAGGATCAATCCCCCTAAGACCCTCCCTTGTCCATCAATATACTTGGTCGCACTGTGGGTGACTATATCTGTACCCCATTTAGTTGGTTGTTGGAGGTAAGGAGTAGCGAAGCAATTATCAACAACTAAAGTCAGTCCATGAGCTTTTGCAAATTTTCCGGCCCATTCTAAATCAATAATCTCTAAACCCGGATTTGAGGGAGTTTCGATGAAGAGCATTTTAGTGTTAGGCTGTACTAATTTTTCCCAATTCAAATAGTCTGCAATGTCACCATAGGTAGAAGAGATACCCCATCTTGGAAATACACGGGTAAGAAGTTGATGGGTAGAACCAAACAAAGAGCGGGCTGCGAGAATGTGGTCTCCCTGCTGTAGTAATGCTGCAATACTAGCAAACATTGCGGCCATCCCTGAAGCAGTAGCGATCCCGTCCTCTGTACCTTCTGCGGCACAGATTTTCTCAATTAGATCACTTGAGTTGGGATTTGCATAGCGCGAGTAGATATTTCCTTCTATTTCCTCTGCAAAAGTTGCACGTGCCTCTTCTGCAGAATCAAAAGTAAAACTTGAGGTAAGATATAAAGGAGAACTGTGCTCCTTTTGATTTGATTTGGAAGGTGAAATCCGAATGGAATTGGTTTCGAAGTGCTTGCTCATAGGGCTAGAATAGTTAATTTTCCCTCACGGAAAGATCTATAAATTCCAGCCCAAGAAAACACAAGAAAATAAAAAGGGATTTTGATGAAACCAATTTATTATTCCCGATTCGGGTAGGAATTGGCACCTTTCGATTTGCGGGCGATGGTTGCCAGAGGGTCATAGAGCCTAATCTCTCACCTCTTCTTTATAAATCAGTTTCCTGAGTTGCACGTAAATAAATGAGGACTTTATCGAAATTCCAAATAAAGCGTCTTTAATCGTTAAATTGATTCATGGTCCGATCAACCCCCACAGCACAAAATGAAAGAACCATGTCGATTGCTTTATCCATCACAGTTGTCAACACGGCAAATTCTTCATTAGTAAATCTGCCTAAAACAAAATCTATTTGACGCCCTTTGGGGAAATCATCCCCAATTCCCATCCGCAGTCTTGGATAATTCTGCCCTCCAAGTAATTCCTCGATATTCTTTAATCCGTTATGCCCCGCTGCACTGCCTTTTGGTTTCATTCTTAATTTTTCAAATGGAATAGCCACATCATCCACTAAAATCAAGATATTCTCCCTAGGGATTTGAAGTATTTTCATCCAATAGTTAACAGCTTTTCCACTAAGATTCATGTAGGTAGTTGGCTTGATCAGATGAATAGTCCGTCCTTTATGTTTGAATTCAGATTTGAAAGCCAGTCGATCGATAATCCAAGTGCAGGATTGCTTGTCGGCTAATCGATCTAGCGTAAGGAATCCAACATTGTGGCGTGTAAGCTCATATTCTGGGCCAATATTGCCTAGACCAACGATTAAGTATTTCATTTCAATTCAGTAAGTACCAAGTGAAAATAAAAAATCCTGCCTTGAATAGGCAGGATTTTTTGTAGTTTGACAAGAAAAATTAAACCTCTTCACCAGCCTTTTTACCTCTAAGTGCTCTTGGAATACCAACAGTAACGATAGAAACGTTTGGACTTGTCAAAATCTCAAATCCTTCAACCGAAAGATCTTCGACTTTAAATGACTTCCCTAGAGAAAGTGAAGTAATATCCACTTCAATGGAATCGGGAAGATCTTTTGCAAGACCTTTCACTTTTAGTGCTCTGGTCTTCATTTCCAACTTACCACCTTCAGCGATACCCGGAGAATTACCTACGATCTTAACCGGGATTTCAAATTTAATTGCTTTCTCTTCTGAATAAGCTACAAAGTCCGCATGGAGAATCATTTCACTCACTGGATGAAATTGAGCTTCTTTCAAGATTGCTTTGATAATGTTGCCTTCCACATTCAATTCAACCAAATGAACCTCAGGTGTATAAATTAAATTTCTGAACAAGATAATTGGAGAGTAGAAATGAATCTGCTCTGGGATACCTGGACCGTAAACTACGCAGGGGACATTGCCAGCTTCTCTTAATTCTGTAAGACTTGCACTGTCGAGATTTGCTCTTTTAAACCCTATAATCTCTAATTTTTTCATATATGTGTGTTGTAATTGGTTAATTTTAAATAAATAAAGAGCTGATGGATGTGTTTCCAGTTACTGCATGAATAGCTTTTCCAAACAATTCAGCCACTGTCAATACTCTGATTTTTGGCGATGAATACTTCATCGAAATGGTGTCGGTAATTACCAGTTCTAACAAATTTGAGTTCTCAATATTCTCGTAAGCTTTACCGGAGAGCACTCCATGGGAAGCTATAGCTCTTACAGAATTTGATCCCTTGTCTGTAAGTATTTCGGCAGCTTTACAAAGTGTTCCCGCAGTATCCACTAGATCGTCAACTAGAATTACATCCTTACCTTCAACATCTCCGATGACTTGCATTGAAGCAATTTCGTTTGCTCGTTTTCTGTGCTTATCACAGACTACCATTTCAACCTCAAAATGCTTGGCATAAGACCTTGCTCTGGCTACTCCCCCAACATCTGGTGCTGCGAATATCATATCTTCTAGTCGCAGTGAGTTTAAATAGGGTATAAATATAGCTGATCCATTTAAATGATCCAAAGGTATATCGAAAAAACCTTGAATTTGGCCAGCATGAAGATCGCAAGTCATAATTCGATCAGCTCCAGCAGAGGTTATCATATTGGCAATTAGCTTAGCCGCTATGGAAACTCGAGGACGATCTTTTCGATCCTGGCGAGCATATCCGAAATAAGGGATAACGGCACATACCTTGTAGGCACTCGCGCGCTTTGCAGCATCTATCATTAAGCAGAGCTCAAGTAGGTAGTCACTTGGGGGAGTGGTACTCTGTACTAAGAAAACAGTACATCCCCGAATTGACTCGTCAAAACTAGGTGATAACTCCCCGTCACTGAATCTAGAAAGAGTAAGCTCTCCCAATCTCTTGCCGTAGCTTTTTGCGATTTTTTCTCCTAATTTTTTGCTGTTGGTTCCTGCAAATATTTTGACCTCGGACATAGGTTGGTGTTTTTTTAGAGAGAAAGAAGTGAAGGTTGGTTGGGCAAAAGTAACAATTCCTGATAAGGATGGCTAAATCCTAAAGCGACAATCAGAAATTTCTTCTGAGTTTTTAGCAAGGCAGAAAAAATGTTATTAAAAAAGATTAAAAAGATTGATTTCTGTTTTCACTTATTATCACTCCTTCATACTCCATTGCCCCAAATACCCGATCCTGTAATTTTTCGTCAGAAAGACCATTGATCCTGAAAGTACCATTGTTTTTCGTATTATTTTAGAAGCAAATATTGCTTTATACGAAAATACACTCCTATGATAAAACGATTTACGCTGTTGCTGCTGCTGCTGGTTTGCTTTGCAAACTTGTCAGCGCAAAACATCCCTACTCCCAAATCTCATTTTGGATTCGATATTGGCGATGACTATAAGCTTGCCAATTTTTCTCAGACTGAAGCTTATTTCAAAAAAGTAGCTGATGCAAGTGATAGAGTTCAGCTTCTAAGCATCGGAAAGACCGAATATGGTCGTGATCAACCGATGCTGATCATGACTGCTCCAGCTAATTTTCCCAAGCTCGAACAATATAAAACCATTTCTCAAAGATTGGCTCATGCAGAAATGAGTAGGGAAGAGGCTGAATTATTAATCGGTCAGGGAAAACCCGTGATCTGGATTGATGGAGGACTGCATTCCAGTGAAGTTGTAGGTCCCCATCAATTGATTCAAACACTTTATGAATTAGCATCAAGAACAGATGCAGAGACCATGAAAATTCTGGATGAAGTGATAATTCTTTTAGTACATGCCAATCCAGATGGTATGGAAATCATGTCCGATTGGTATATGCGAAAAGAGGATTCTACCAAAAGGGATCAAAATATCCCTATCCTATATCAGAAATACGTAGGACATGATAATAATCGTGACTTCTATATGAATAATATGAGTGAGGCAGAAAATATGTCTCGTCAGCAATACATCGAATGGGTTCCACAAATTATCTATAATCACCATCAATCAGGACCAGCAGGAACTGTGGTAGCGGGACCGCCTTATCGAGATCCTTTTAATCATGTGTTTGATCCTTTGATTATTACCAGTTTGGATGCTGTAGGTGCTGCTATGATCAACAGGCTGCACCAAGAAGATCGACCTGGATACACTCGATTGGGAGGATCTGTATTCTCCACATGGTGGAACGGAGGACTTCGCACGACGCCGTATTATCACAATCAAATTGGAATCCTCACTGAAATAATCGGTAGCCCGACACCTTCCTCGGTTCCGCTTATTCCAGACAGATTGATCCCTAATAATGCGAATCCATATCCTGTCACCCCTAGACCTTGGCATTTCAAAACTTCAATTGACTATTCAGTTTCTTTGAATTACGCAATACTAAATCATGCGGTAAGAAATGGAGATGATTTACTTCGAAATATCTACCTGATGGGTAGAAGGTCTATCGAACGTGGAAACAAGGATAACTGGACGATGTACCCCAAAAATGCACAAGCTATTGAGGATGCCTATAAAACTTCCCAGAAGAAAAGTGAAGCAAGTGACGAGGATGAGGAATTTTTTGGTTACAGATCCGGAATTCCAAAACAGTTTTATGATTCAGTTTATACTGACCAATCTTTGAAAGATCCTCGCGGATACATCCTTTCTGCGGATCAACCAGATTTTCCTACTGCAATCAAGTTCCTTAACGCCTTGATCAAATCCGGAATTCAAGTTCAGCAAGCTACCAGTGAGTTCACTGTCAAAGGCAAAAAATATCCAATGAATTCCTATGTAGTCAAAACAGCGCAAGCTTTCAGACCACACGTGATTGATATGTTTGAGCCACAGGATCATCCAAATGACTTCTTATACCCCGGAGGACCTCCGATTCGGCCGTATGACGCGGCAGGTTGGACGCTTGCTTTCCAAATGGGTGCAGACATTGATCGAATCTATGAAGACTTTACCGGTCCTTTCAAGGTATTGCCTTATGGGGAGCTCCAAACACCGCCTGCTAAAACCTTAGCATCTGGCTCAGGACACTTACTTGATTCCAGGAATAACAACAGCTTTATGGCAGTAAATGATCTTCTCAAAGCTAAAGTGAAAGTCTATCGAACAGCTTCAGCATCCAATGGGCTGCCGGCTGGTTCTTTTTATGTCTCTGGGGGGAAAGATATTTTGACTAAAGTAGCTTCCGATTATGGCGTTTATCCAGAGCCGGTGGGTGCTATGCCGAAAGATGCCAAAGAAATCAAGCCTTCGAGAATTGCACTCTACGATTACTACGGTGGCTCAATGCCGTCTGGATGGGTGAGATGGATGCTTGAGCAGTTCCATTTTGACTACTCTTTGGTCTTCCCTAAGGAGATCAATGAAGGAAATTTATCTGAAAAATATGATGTTATTCTATTTATCGGACCGGGAATTCCTGGACCTAGCCAAGGTAGATACGGAAGATCACTTCCAAAGCCAGAGGAGATTGATAAGAAATATCACCATATGTTGGGCTACTTCACTAAGAATGAATCGGTACCACAGTTGAAAAAGTTCCTAGAGCAAGGTGGCCAAGTACTTACGGTTGGGTCAGCTACAGATTTAGCGTATCATCTAGGACTACCGGTGAATAATGCGCTAGTGGAGCTGACTGATAAAGGCATCTCAAAGGCATTGAGCGGAGAGAAGTATTACATTCCAGGATCAGTGTTGGAAATGCATGTAGACAACAAGGTTCCTATCAATTACGGAATGAATGAAAAGACTTATGTCATGTTTAATCGAAGCCCTGTCTTTAAGCTATCCCCAACTGCAGCTAACCTCGGTGTAAAGCCTATTGCTTGGTTTGGTGAAGAAGAGCCTCTGAAAAGTGGCTGGGCATGGGGGCAGTCTTATCTGAAAAATGGGGTGACAGCTTTTGAAGCAACTATGGGAAAAGGCAAATTCTATGCTTTTGGACCAGAGATTACTTTCCGAGCGCAGTCCCATGGCACATTTAAGATGTTATTTAATGGATTGTACAAATAACTGATTATGATTTGACTGTGAAAAAATAATAGCCGTCATTTAATGATGGCTATTATTTTTTTGGATCAATCAACTAGACGTTAAACTTATCTCTCAAATAGCTTATAGCCATTTCATATGCTTCTGAACTGGCTTTCGCATCATATTTTGGATTACTTGGATTTGAAAATCCATGCACTGCTGGAAATATTTTATAGGTCAATTTCTTGCCTGCTTCATCCATTTTGGCAGCGAAATCTTTGATTATTTCTTCAGAGATATATTGCTCAGTAGCAAAAAGTCCCAGTACATCTGAGTTTAGGTTCTTCAGTTGCTCTACATCACGTACAGGCATACCGTAATACATGACCGAACCAATGTTTTGCTGTCCTGTAATTAATGCTGAGCGTAAGGACCAGGCACCTCCAAAACACCAGCCCACATTTGCGATTCTAGCATTTACTCCAGCTAAAGTTTGAGCTCCCCTTACAATTGCTACCAATCGATCCTCTTGAGTACCCTGCATTAGTTTTCCTGCTTCCTGCGGATTTGTAGTTACTTGACCATCGTACATGTCCAATGCAATGACATTTACCTTACCTTCCAGATCGTCATAGAATTCATCAGCTTTGGACTTGATATGATCGTTGAGCCCCCACCATTCTTGGTAGACAAAAAGCCATTTATCAGATGGAGCATTGGATTCGATCACGTAGGCGCTTGCGCTTTTACCATCCGCAGTAGGATAAGTGGTCATTTTTCCTTTCCCTTCAAAGGTGATTTCGATTGGACTTGGGTGAAAAGAAGCAAAGTTTGGAGAATTTACAAACTGAGCCATATTATCCGAATAAGAATGACAACTAGTTATGTCAGCAAAGGAGTTAGTACTTTCTTTGGTTTCGTTAGGAAAAAAAAAAACTCCCGAACAGAAGAATGAGTAAATGGATGGGCTTAATCATATTGTTTAAATTTGGTAAAGGTTTAAAGAGCCAAACCTGAATTTACAATTTAAGTTATTTAAGTAATAAATGGATAACTACACAAACTATGCACAGGCGGAGCTTGGACTCTGGTTGTTTCAAATGAAAAAATCCCCAAGTATTGTGGGTCGGTTAACTTATAGCCTTCAATCCAAAATCAACACTTTGATTCCAGAGAAAGTACATCAAGTGATTACGACCGCTGTTGAGAATATTGTTAAGCTGGTCATCTCTGGTTCGAGTTGGATTGTACCCAAACCTGTTGAGGAATTGACTTTGAAAGCTCGCGAACTCAAAGTTAAAAGTAGAATCAAATGGTATCGTAATTCGGCCTCTGTGGAAGGTGCTGTTACAGGGTCCGGAGGAATTTTATTGGGATTTGCTGATTTTCCTGCCTTTCTGACGATTAAGATGAAGATGTTATTTGACATTGCTGCCTTGTATGGAATGGACACCAAAGATTATCAGGAGCGGATTTTTTTGCTTTATGTCTTTCAGTTAAGCTTTTCCAATCAAAGTCGCCGCAACGAACTAATTAATATCTTAGAGAACTGGAATACTTATCGACACGAACTACCTGAAGATTTGAGTCTCTTCGATTGGCGGACTTTTCAATTGGATTATCGGGATTACATTGATTTAGTGAAGTTGGCCCAATTGATTCCCATAATTGGTGCCGGGGTAGGGGCAATCGCAAATTACCGCCTTACTGAGCATTTGGGGAAAAATGCCATGAATGCTTTTCGGCTGAGAGTGCTCAATTAAAAAAACCTCCCAGATTAGGGGAGGCTTTTCGTTGGCTTACCAGGGCTCGAACCTGGACTCTTCTGAACCAAAATCAGACGTGTTGCCAGTTACACCATAAGCCAGTTTTCTTTAGATTACTTAGCAGCATTCATTAAAGTGTCACAAAGGTAGAATCTTGCTGCTTTTTTTCCAAACCATGGATTAAAGTTTTTTTATATTATGATTAAATCCCTTGCGCTCAGCAAGTAAAATTTTTAGATAGCTTCAATTTGGATTTACTGCAATATGATTAGCTGCAATTATACTAGTAACCCAATTTTCTTTGCTTGACTGGCAATAAGATCTGCCACGACGGGGCAGGCCCAACAAGGTGGGGCAGACGGATGACTTCTCGATAGCTGTCAGTAAAATTACCGGAAATGCTAGTATTTACCATATATTATTCGCTTTTACCTTTTACTGGTATAATTGCGGATATATATACAGGATTATTTCTAAAAAATTAATTGAGACGCTTGAAAAAGTTTTTAATTAATACATAGTATCAGAAAAAAACCCGATAAGATCGGGCTTTTTACTTAAAATAGAATGCTAGTTATTCTGCTACTACTAAGAATTTCACTTGTGTCTTTACTTCTCTATGAAGATCGACATCAGCTAAAAATTCACCTGCTCCACCTACTGGAGTAGTGATAGAGATTTTCTTACGATCTATGTCTATCCCTTGAAGGGAAAGCGCATCAGAAATTTGTAGCGTCGTTACCTTTCCGAAGATTTTACCTGATTCACCAATTTTAGCTTTAATCTGCAAAGTTATACCATTGACTTTGGCAGCCACATTTTCAGCTTCCGTCTTGATTTTCTCTGCTTTGTGTGCCGCCTGCTTGATGTTTTCAGCAAGAATTTTCTTATTTGATATAGTTGCTAAAACTGCAAATCCCTGAGGGATAAGATAGTTTCTTCCGTAACCTGGCTTTACTGCTACCAAGTCATTTTTATAACCAAGACCTTTGATGTCTGTTTTTAGAATGATTTCCATTTGTAATGTTCTTTTGTGATTGGACGATACAAGAAATTATTTCAATCCATCGGTTACAAATGGCAACAGAGCCAAATGTCTTGCTTTTTTGACGGCTTGAGCCACTTTCTTCTGATACTTTGCAGAAGTACCAGTTAATCTTCTAGGAAGAATTTTACCTTGCTCATTAACGAACTTCAACAGGTAAATAGGATCTTTGTAGTCGATGTATTTGATGCCATGCTTCTTGAATCGGCAATACTTTTTTCTGATTTCGCCTCTATTAATTGGCTCGTTTACTAGTGTCATTTCGCAGCTTCCTCCTTAACTTCAACTTTTTTATTAAACTCTCCTCTTCTTCTTTTTTCACCATAAGCAATCGAATGCTTATCTAAAACAGTAGTCAGGAATCTCATAACTTTCTCATCTCTTCTAAATTCTAATTCGAACTTTCGGATGATGGTAGGATCGGCCTTGAACTCAACGAATGCGTAGAAACCAGTAGTCTTCTTTTCGATGGTATAAGCCATCTTCTTTAAACCCATGTTTTCGACATTAATAACATCTGCTCCCTCTTCTTTTAACAAGTTTACAAACTTGTCGACGGTATCCTTCATCTGAACGTCAGACAAAACGGGAGTTAATATGAATACCGTCTCATAATTTCTTTGGAACATCTTATAGTGTGTTTAAGCAATTTTAATAAACAGACCGCAAAGTTGTAATAAACTATGCTGCTATCCTAACATTTATCCGAGTCAGTTAGGGAGAAATACATAAACAAGCTTTCTTCGTGAGGCTTGTTCTATTTAACTGTGAAACTCTTTGATCCTATTTGGTAATTATCCGAGAAAATTTTCACCACGTGAATACCGGACACGTAATCTGAACCTTTCTCATAATAAAAGGTCAATCCTTTTTCTGAATTATCAAATATAATATCCTGCTTTACGGTGTAAAATTGCTCATTTCCATCGAGCATAAATGTACCAGAGCCTTTTGCTACATCAAATATGGGTTGTGAATTCGGAGCCAAGACTTGCACATAGATATTTCGAGGTCCTTTTCCAGCTACTTTATTGTCGGCAAGATTGAAATCTATCTTAATTCTTTCGATGTATCTGTTTTTTAATTCTTTTGATGTCTCTCCTCTTTCTTTACCTTTTGAGTTCACTGCTGTAATTTTAATATTCTCTGCTTTCAGTAGGGAAGCAATAGTTACTTTTGATTGAAGACTTTCTTTTTCAACGCTTAGTTGAGCAACCTCCTGTTCAATCTCAGCTTGTGTAGTTTTCAGATCCTGATTTTCAGAAAATAATTGCTGGTTCATCGCTCGCAACTCCAGAACCTCTTTATCTTTCTCTTGTATTAGGTTAGTGGAGCTTTTGATTTTAGCATTTAATGTGCTGATTTCTGCGGAAGATCGTTGTCTAGAAGAATTACGCTCAGCGACCAGTTGATTTTTAGCTGCTTGTAGTGTTCCGATGTCTCCTCCTAGTTTTTCGATTTCTTCTATTCTGAGATCTAATTGGTAAGTCACAGAATCTAATCGCTTATTCAAGTCATTATTTTCTGTGGATAATAGTAAGATCTCTTCGATCCTTTTGGTTCGGTCAATGAAGTCAGTGTACAGTTTGATTCCACTGATAATAACCAGGAGGATTAGAATAATTATGATAATGTTTTTGCCTTGCTCTTTTTTTTGTGCTGAATTTTTTTCAAATTCTGATTCCATAGTAAATTAATTCGTTAGGTGGTATGACAGTTTTAGATGAAAATTATTGGTCCGATCGGTATATTTCAGGCAAGACAGCTTGGGACATTGGTTTTGCTTCAGATGCGATATCGCAATATTTAGACCAAATTGAAAACAAGGACATTCAAGTCCTTTTTCCCGGTGCAGGGAATGCCTATGAAGTTGAGTCAGCCTATGCAAATGGTTTTAGATCAGTTCATAGGCTTGACTATTCCACAAGACCAATCACTAGTTTTATTAAAAGAAACCCGCTTTTCCCCAAAAATTTGATTCATAATGAGAATTTTTTTGAGCACAAAGGTCATTATGACATGATTGTTGAGCAGACTTTTTTTTGCGCCTTAGAACCGGATTTGAGGCGAAATTATGTGTCGAAAATGAATGAACTTCTTAATCCTGGCGGCAAGTTGGTGGGAGTGTTGTTTGACAGAACCTTTAATTTTCAGGGACCTCCTTTCGGTGGTGACAAAAAAGAATACTATGAACTATTTGAGTCTGAATTTGAAATCAAATTGATGAGCCCTTGTAATAATTCAATTCCTGATCGAGTCGGTTCTGAGCTGTTTTTCATTTTTGAAAAATCAAAAATCTAAGATGTATTGAGTTTTATCTCCTGGGAAATCAAAGAATATAACACCGACTTCATAAAAATCAAGACTCAATTTTACTTCTGGAAATTGAGTAATTTTTTTCCACGCACTTTCCATTTCAACTGACCAGTGGATGTCTCCGATCACTATAATTGACTTAGAATGTATTCTTCCTAAAATGAGGTTTATGAAATCCATGCTACCGGCGTAGGTATGATTTGCATCAATTAGTGCAAAGTCAATGCAAGAAACATTTTTCAAATATTCAGGAAGTGTTTGTGAGATGTTCCCAACAAAAAAATCAACTTTTGGACTTTTGAGCTTCATGTTTGCAAGTCGAACTAATTCATTAGCTCCTTCAAATGTTGCTAATCGCCCATTTGTTACTCGTTCTAAGTACTGTGTGCTGATCCCAACACAGGTTCCCAATTCTACTACTGTCTCAGCGGGTGTCATTGTACAGAAGAACTGAATAAGTTAAGCCGTTTCCCTGTTGCTCGTGCTATATCGAGTGATATCAGCAACTTTTCTTTTCTTAGTATTGACTTTTTTTGAACCAGCACCCAAATCTAAGATTTCAATTATTTCAACCGAATCAGTCAAAGATTTTCGATAGGCCTCAATATCTAAATCTAGTTTTTTTCTGGTTGAGATATAATCAAGTAATTCCGTGTATATCCTGAACAATAGTGGGGACTGAAGGGAGTATTTGTCTTCTTTTTTCAGCCAATATATAAGATATGACCAAAGTTGATGATACCGATTTCTCAAATTAGTTGTGGAAAATGTTTGCAATCATTTGAAATTCGGGAACGATAACCTCAAAACATTTTCCGTCAATAATACGCTCCATGTAATAAATACCGTTCATTTTACCCAGACCTGATTTTAAGTTGCAACCTGAGATATAATTATGTGATTGACCAGGCTCTAAAATAGGTTGCTGACCGACTACGCCAGTACCTTCTATTAATTTAGGGCTTTCAGCAGCATCAAAAATCTCCCATTTTCTACTTAATAGTTGAACGGTCTGATTACTTTTGTTTTCAATTGTTACCTTGTATGTGAAAACATAATGATGCTGATTTGGACTTGAAAATTCAGCTTGGTAAGTAACTTCTACACTTACTTGCACTCCTTCAGTAAACGCTGTTACCATTATTTTTAAGTTTAAAAATATAAATATACAATTCAGATTATAAAAATCAACAAATCGAATGAACGTAACGATTGAACCTTCGTGGAAAAATGCGCTAGCGCATAAATTTGAAGAAATATTCTTTAACGTATTGGTCGATTTCATTAAAGACGAATATCAATCGCAAATGGTTTTTCCGCCTGGAAAAGATATTTTCAACGCCTTTAATTTATGTCCTCTGGATCAGGTAAAAGTAGTCATACTTGGACAAGATCCTTACCATGGTTCTGGACAGGCGCATGGGCTATCGTTCTCAGTTAAACCTGGAATTCCATTTCCTCCCAGTTTGCTTAATATTTTTAAAGAAATTAAGACCGATCTTTCTGTTGATATGCCACCAAATGGAGATTTGACCCGCTGGGCAAATCAAGGTGTGTTTTTGCTTAATGCAACGCTCACCGTTCGAGCACATGAGGCAGGCTCTCATCAGGG
>JBDNIP010000173.1:0-3876 GCA_041688245.1 Algoriphagus sp. | reverse complement strand
TGACAAGTCACGGAATATCCAGTATTATTGCCCCTTTGTTAAAGCAAAAAGCGGATTTCAGCCAGTTCACGGCCGACCTGCTGTACTCCTTTTAATATTCTTTTAGCCTGACTAGGGAAGTTTTTTTGATGCTTTTTATATAATTGAGCGAAAAGACTCTGGCTCATATATATTCGTTCAGAAAGAGCCTTTGAGTTAATAATCTTGTAAAATTTATATAAGCTTTCATAATTGATTGTAAATCGCATAATTAAAACCTTTATCCTCAAAAGAAGGGGTTAACATCTCCAGTATACTTGTTTTCAGTTCATCAAAACACTAGGTATCAGTAATGATGGATATATTTTGGATCAAATAATATGTATCATACTGGTCATCCTCCCGCACAATAGCAATATTAATTCTTGGTTTTTTTCATCTCTCCGCAGTTTAAATATTCGGATTTAATAAGTGGGACAATAAATTTATTACTTAGTTGTAAGTAGTTTCAAAAGTATTTTCAGGAAGAATTCCATAGATCTTTTATCGGGATTACATCCTCGCGCTATTCAGACCCAGCCAACGGAGGGCATGGTCCTAGCGAGAAACTACAACCAGAAGTGTACGCCATTGCGATTCTCAGTGGCTGAGACGGAACCTCGGTCTCCTCTAAGCGGTAGCCAAATTCCTTTACTGATAAAATCCCTCGAAATGACGTTCCAATTGATGATTTATTCCTTGATTCAATGAAATTGAAAGCGCAGAGGCCAGAAACGGATCGTTAGTTTGGATTCGTAATTTAAACTAACGATCATTTTGTAAATCAATAACGAGCAACATGCTCATTTTCGGGCATTCCCGCCGCACCGAAAGCAGTAGCAACTAGTAGACCTTTTTTTTTAGTTTTTAACCTGCTATTTGTTTGACAGTTACATTTTTACTTTTGAAAAAATAGGTTTTCTATTTTTTCTGGCAGACCCTTTGACGTAATGGGTAGCAACGAGGTAATCCGTCTCTCATGTTAAGTACGGATACAAATAATTTTAATAATTAGTAAAATGGCTGTTGAAAAAACAATCGGTTCCTCAAGTTTGGTTGAAGTAGTTGACCGTATCTTGGACAGAGGTGTAGCAGTTGATGCATTTGTTCGTGTATCATTAGTCGGTATCGAATTACTAGCTATCGAAGCAAGAGTAACAATTGCATCAGTTGAGACATACTTGAAGTATGCAGAAGCAATTGGCTTGACTGCAAGAGCTGCTTAGTCAGTACGAGTAACTAGTTAAAAGAGTTCACTTGCCAATACATCCTTTTTTGTCATTACTTAAAAGCAAGATTCGCCAAGGGTTCTTTTTACTTAACTAGAATTAATAAATGTTTGATTGACTTGTAAAATTTTAGGAAAAATAAATTCAAGTCATTTTTTTAGAATGAGCTTCGCTAATTCACTCAGTAAAGTAAAAAAAGAATAACATAAGGTAGTTAAGATTTTTAAGAGTAGGGGGGAAGAGTTAAAAAAACAGGATGAACGAAACACCACAGAACAGCATTGATGATCTTTTGGAAGATATTATCACTTCTTATGAAGATCGGATCCAAAAAATCGAAACTATTTTTAATACATCTCAAACTGTTGCCGATTCATATCATGTTTTATTGAATGATTTTCAGTATTCTTTACAAGAACTCAGGAAAGAAAGAACAGCCTTAAACACGATGCTTCGTGATAATATGGCTAAAAATGGTTCATTGCGTAAAAATGATTACGACATCTTAATGAATGATATTTTTCTTCTATTGGATGGGAAAGAAAAAGAAGCAAAAGATGAGTTCCATAAATATATTGAGGACCAAAGGACAATGGCTAACTTTTTACGTCAAGGTATTTTTGGAATAAAAAATACTCAACCTAATGATAACAAAGAGAAAATTGATGAATTCAAACTAGGACTGGAAACTATTTTGAGCTCACAGCAGGATAGAAAAGATGGCGCTATCGAAAAGTTTTTAGAATATCAAAACATACATCAAAAAATTATTCGTGATTTTCAAGTTTTACTAGAGCAGGATATTCGTACAAAGTGTAAGGATATAAAAAAAGTAAAAAAAATTTTATTGGAACAATTGGTCTGATAGAACAGCTACCAGATATTACCTTAAAACAACTAAAAAATGGGAATGGCACAACAAATGAAAAGCTTTAGCGAAGAGATTATAAACTCTTATAAAAATAGGCTTAAGGGAAATGAAGAACTTGTTAAAGAAGTTCAAAAAACTATGGATGGTTTCCGTAAGGATCAAATGGAAATGGCTGCAACACTAAATGTTAATGCAATAGCCCTCCGTGAAAACATGGCAAAAAAACAAAAGGAACGTTTAATATCCTTTGATGCTATGATATCAGGAGTTCGTGAAGATGTAAAAGGCATTCAAATTTCAACTTCAGATTTTCTCAAATCTTTTACTGTGTCCCATCATCAAATGGCAGGAGAATTAAGTGAGATGCTTTCTCAGGATCAAGCAGGCAGATCAAAATGGAGTACTGACAGATTGGAAAAATTTGAAACTCAGATGAAAGGTATTCAGTCTGACGTTATGCAAATCTTCAACAATACTCATGATTTACTGAAAACATCTGAAAAAGAGCGTTCTGACATGTCAGCCGAAATGAGGAATGCATTAAATGCAAACCTTACCGAGCGGATAGTTTCTACAAAAGAGATGTTGCTAAAGTTTCAGCAAAGATTATCAGAAATCAACCGTGAAAATCAAGAAATGGCAACAGCTCTTAGAAAAGATCTTTCTAAAAATGATGAACAAAGGCTGAAGGATTTCAATGTCATGTTTACTGTCATTCAGAATAGGGTTCAGGAAATTGAAAAATACGTTACTACGTTCCTGAACGAATTTTCGAATGATAGAAAGCAAGCAGCTGCTACATTAGCTAAGATGGCAGAGTCGATTGCCAATATAAAAAAATCATTTGAGGCTGCCCCTGTGCCAGTAGAACAATTTGCAAAAAAGAAAGAACTGCAGGTAGAAGTTGTTGTGGCAAAGGAAATTGTGATTGAGAAAGCAGCTACCATAGCTGAAGCTGTTCCAGCAGTTGCTGAGTCTCCAAAAGGATTGAGCTTGGAAGAAAAAGTACTAGATCACCTCAGCAAGAATAAAGATGGAGTAAGGGTTTCAGATATGGAAGGACCTTTAGGTGAAACCAGAATGAGAATAGGATTTATCACCAAAAAGTTACTGGATGAAGGTAAAGTTCGAAAGATCGAGAGTAGTTATTATCCTATAGCTTAAAAAACAACAGTAATGAGCACAAAAATCAAGTGTAGTTTTTGTGATGGAAAAGGAAAAGATCCTTATAACCTGCTTTCAAAACTCTCCAAATGTGTGGTGTGCAGTGGATTAAGCGTCGTTGAAATAGACGTTCCATTTAGGGAATGTCCTTTCTGTACCGGAACAGGGAAGAGTCATTTGGGAGCTAGGGTTTACTGTATTGTTTGCAAGGGTAAAGGAAGTAATTCAATTATTAGTGAGGTAATTTGTATAAGATGTATTGGAACTGGCAGGGCAGTCGATGGGTTGCCCTGCACCAGTTGCAAAGGAATAGGATATAAATAGTAATAAGGAATAGACCATGATTAATGAACGTAATGCAGTATTGGCACCTGCACCACAAACTGATTTTGTTGAAACCAAGTACATTGCTGATATTACAAATCGGGCAGCAACGTATATTAAAGCAGGTTTTCCAGTACATTTTAGGGGACCTTCAGGAACTGGGAAAACAACCATTGCTTTACATCTTGCAAGTAAGCTTGCAAGACCCGTGGTGATGATACATGGCGATGCCGAATTTAAGACTTCTGACTTAGTGGGTGGTGAAAATGG
>JBDNIP010000172.1:0-2017 GCA_041688245.1 Algoriphagus sp. | reverse complement strand
TTGCGATTCTGTGAAAAACATCCATACCGACGGAGCTTACCACAGTGAGTCAAATCAGGAGTTTGTCTTGGGTCGCGAGGCCCAGATATGACTTAGAATTGGATGAAAAGGGGGTATTGCCTGTAATAGATCTGAAAACGGTGGTTGCTGTAGAAACTGTAAAGCTAAAAAAAAGTGAGAAATGGAGAATCAAAACAGCATCTCAATACCGGTATTTTACAGCAAAGGAGATCATCACCTGCCAGCTGAGAAAGAAAATAGCAGCCATTCCACAGGAACTATTAAACATTCGCAATAACGTGGAGGCAACCATATTCCAGTTGGGATACCACTATTCCAATGACAAAACAAGATATCGAGGTCTGATCAAGCATAAAATGTGGGCAAACTTGCGCTGCTTATGAGTGAATTTCGTCAGAATAGTAAAACACAAGCATAAATCTGCCCCAAAAGGCGCTTTTTGCCCAAAAAACAATTTGTTAACACTCGCAGGACGCATAAAAATCGAATTCAGGGCACTAATTAGAGTACTGAGACCAACTTACAGCATTCAAATCACAATCACTTAGAGTAATTCAAAAATTAACACATTCCTAGAACCATGTTTTAGGAGTGGACTCATAATTTAAATCTTAAAAATCATGGAAACACAAAAATTCCGTATAAAACACGGGGTACTATCATTATATACTATCTTATTAGTAAGGGGGGCATGTCAAGAATCAATTAATGATTTTGACCGCAGTGCAATAACTAAAGAAGCCAAAATTATGTTGCTTGATGGTAGACTGCATTTTCCTAGTCCAGAAGTATTTGAAAACTACATGTTTGGCTTCAAAGAATATGAGGTTATTGGAGAAGATTCCTTTTTAAGCCTTGCTTCAGTTATGGGGGATTTTCAATCAGAGAATTTAAGACTATCCGAAGACCAGTACTCCAAAATTTCCGATTTTCGGGACACGCCTCTTTTATCAATGTTGGATAAAGACGGTATGCTGGTTATTGACGATTACATTATATCGCTCGATTTTGAAAATCAAGTTGCGGGTGTTACGAAAGACAAGATTTTAATTCCCTTATTAAGAGCAAAAGATTTTTCACGCACAGGCATAAAGGTTTACACTTTTGAAAAAGAACTATTGAATATTTTGTTTGGGAATGAAGGCATTTCAAAATACCTGAACAATGAAATGGGAGTAGACACTGGTGACAATATGAGAATATTGGAATGTCCAGGCACCCCGAGACCTGGATTGAATTTACCTTACAGACCCACCCCAGCCGCAGGGATAACAAATCCGTTTGAAGATAGAGTTACTTCATTTAGTTTAGATACTCCTCCTATTGGTGGTTATATTTACCGAATCAATGCAAAACACGCATATCAGGCAGCAGCATTATATTTCAGATTGAAATCCGAATTAGAGCACTATAGAAGAACCGATGATCCCACTTCAATCTTCTCTCCTGACCAAGACCCGTTTATGTCGATATCCTACTGGGGTGATTTTACACCAGCCAGGAGGTCAAAAGTTTTTTTAGATTTTTGTTGGAAAGATTGTCAAGGGTGTTGGCCCCAACCGGCAAATAGACAGAAAGTTCAGAAAGTACATTGGGAAGCTGGGCGCCGACTTACTCAAGTAAATCTTTATGGCATTTATAGAGGAAGGCTAGGCGGCTCGCATGCAGGGCCAAATGCCCTTCCTTATGAATTCAGATTAGTACCGATTATCAGAAGTTAAGGATGAATAGAAAAACTGGGTTCTTTATATTGGTTTTCACTTTACTAAGTCAATTTTCACCTGCACAGAGCAAGTGGTCTCTAGGTCTTCAGGTGGGAAGAACTCAGTTGGTGGGTCATACAAGTATTTCTTTTGAACAAATTCCTGAATTTGAAGCCCAAGGTCTTGGCGGTGTTAACATGCTGCTGTATGGAAAATTTCATATTCATGAGAAAGTATCGATTTTTGCGGGCGGTGGTATTAACAATCTGGTTTCAGGAATGAAATTTCAAGGA
>JBDNIP010000171.1:0-2042 GCA_041688245.1 Algoriphagus sp. | reverse complement strand
GCTGATTGGGTTTTTCGGCTTTCACGGATAACAGGACTGCCGGTGAATAAGAGAGAACCTAACCCATTCTGTTTGTGAAGTGGAACGTGGCAACCCCGTACAACTCCCGACTGGGACAGTGTATCGCAAGATTCACCTACGGTTGTGCGGGTTTAGGAGACTGGAAGAAGCGAATGCGTATTTGTAATGAGTAAGATAGAGCACCTGCTCAACACGAAAGTGTGCTGACGTCCAGTTGGTCTTTAGCGCAAGATAATTTGGAGAATCGAAAGCATGAGGGAAAGCAAATGACGGCAGTTGCAATACCGCTGACTGGTGCGTCCTCATCTTCTGAAACATGGGATTCCATTGACTGGAAAATCATAAAAGCAGAGGTATATCGACTACAAATACGTATTGCGAAAGCTGTCAGCGAAGGTCGTCATAGCAAAGTCAAATCATTGCAATGGCTACTGACGCACTCATTTCACGCTAAGTTATTAGCCGTGAAACGAGTGGTACAAAATCGAGGGGGAAAAACCCCTGGAATCGATAAAATCATTTGGAAAACACCACTCCAAAAAATGGAGGCAGCACAGTCATTAACACGGAGGGGCTACCAGACCCAACCACTCAGACGGATTTATATTCCAAAAAAAGATGGACGCCAAAGACCACTTTCAATTCCAACTATGAAGTGCAGAGCGATGCAAGCATTACATCTGCTAGCTCTAGACCCCATTGCGGAATTTTATGCGGATAAAAATAGCTATGGGTTTCGCCCAAAGCGATCTGCGGCGGACGCTCTTGGAGCCTGCCATCTTGCATTAGCCAGAAAAGGATCGTCTCAATGGATTCTTGAGGCCGATATTAAATCTTGCTTTGACAAAATTTCCCATGATTGGTTACGGAAGAATATTCCGATGGATAAAGAAATTTTGAGTAAATGGCTATCAGCTGGCTACATTGATCAGGGCGTCTTTCATCAAACAGAGGTCGGCACACCACAGGGTGGCCTTGCGTCCCCAACACTTCTAGTCCTGACTCTCAGCGGCTTGGAACAGGCGGTACTTAACGCCTGTTCCAAACGCAAAGATAAAGTACATTTTAGCATTTATGCCGATGACTTTATCATAACGGGCTCATCGAAAGAGGTATTAGAGACAAAAGTGAAACCACTGGTGGAGTCATTTCTGCGTGAGCGTGGTTTGGAGCTTTCACAAGAAAAAACCAAGATTACGCATATTGATGATGGATTTGATTTTCTCAGCACTAATGTACGTAAATATAAAGGCAAATGCATCACCAAGCCTTCGAAGAAAAGCGTAAAAAGCTTTTTGACGGACATTAGAGCGATCATAAAATCAAACCCAACAGCTAAAACTGAGAATTTAATCCACCTACTGAATCCAAAAATTCGCGGATGGGCTAACTATCATCGGTTCAGCTGTGCAAAAAGGACGTTTAGCTACGTTGATCACTGTATCTTCGAAGCTTTGTGGCGTTGGGTTCACCGCAGGCACCCAAGGAAAAGTGCTGCATGGCTAAAGAGAAAATACTTTCGTAGCCATGGATTAAGAGATTGGATTTTCTCTGCACGAACTCTTGGAGACGGTAACGAGAATCAATATGTGAATCTACTCAAAGCAGGTTCAGTTACAGTTAAAAGGCATATAAAAATCAGGGCTGAGGCAACACCATACGACCCTCGCTTTACAGAATATTTTGAGAAGCGAGAACGTTATTCAGCAATGAGTAATGCGCGGTCAAAACAAGCATCCCTGACTAAAATAGCACCAAATGATACAGGATAGCTGGGTCAACCGAAGTTGGCTTTGAAAAGGCTTGAGCGGAGTGCGGTGAAAGTCGCACGCTCCGTTCTTATGGGACGGGATCACAGCAATGTGGTCTCGTTACCTACCATTAATCGCTTCTGGTTGACTATCATATTCTTGAAATACTATCCGATAATATTTTGCCATGATCTGCCACCAAATCAGGTTTCCATGTACCAATTATGGCACAGAAATCATTGGCATGAAACCCTAAATATTACACTTTCG
>JBDNIP010000170.1:0-3020 GCA_041688245.1 Algoriphagus sp. | reverse complement strand
GTATTCAAAATGGGCCATCACTACAAATAGCTCCTTCACGTATCAATTCAGCAGTTCTGTGAATTTCATGGATATTCAGAAATTGGCCCAAGGACTGGTCATTCAGGATTATAATTCTATTTTCCGGGGTAATCGCATGCTGGAAAATGGCTTGTTTTACAGTCACAATCTTGACTATAGTCACTTTGATTTTTTCTCTGCCTTTACTCTTTCCGGAGGGTTGAATTGGACTCGAAAGCAGCAGGACTTGGTAAATACTACCAATTTCCAAGGCATTAATCGACTGGTAAGTATTCAGAATATTGACCCGGTAAATGAGACCTTGACTGGAAGGATCGAAGGGGATAAGCGATTCGAAAAATTCAAGCTCAGTGCCGGAGGAAATTGGAATAATTTTTCCACCAATACGCTTCTAGATGATCGATTGAATAGAAACAGTCAGTTCTCGCATTCGTATGATTTCGAAATTACGACTACTTTTTTCAAAAAGCTGGAAGTCGATCTTAAGTATGAATGGAATCAGAATTTTTACCAATCAGCTACTATTAAAAACACCTTCAATACGCATAGCCCAAGTCTTGAGATAGATCTAGACATCTGGAAGGGTTTGAAATTGAATGCGGATTATACTTATACTGCTTACTTCAATCAGCAGGCGGGCACAAAAAGCGAATTCGAATTTTTCAATGCGTTCTTAAGCTATCAGGGAAAGTCCAGTCCTTGGGAATTCCGATTGACGGTTTGGAATATTCTGGATACGCGATCGATTCGGCGAGATAGTTTTAGCGAGAACTTAATCAGCACGTATTCCTATCTCGTACAGCCTCGATATGGGTTGCTGATGATGAAGTTTGATTTATAATAAAAGGCTTTTGGTGACTGGGGTTTGGACAGAGACTAAGGGTGGACTGGATAAGAACTAGTAGGAACTGCTTGCTAACATCATTAAAAGCAGCTGTAAACTAACATCAAAAGCTAACTAGTACAGTACTCTAAAAGCTAAAAATAATTAGTCATCAAAAGCTAAATACAGTGTAACAGCAAAAGCTAAATGATAGCTTTGTCGAGAAGGTAGCGTCATGGTAAGTCCTTCAGAAAAACTAGCCGAGTCTTTGGATGTCCTAAGGGATTTGCAAGGAAAGGGTAAAATAGCAATCCGATCAGCCGACCTGACTCGAACTCATCGGGAACGATTGGTGAAGACAGGTTTCCTCAAAGAGGTAATCCGGGGTTGGTATATTCCTGTCAGACCTGATGAGACAGCAGGAGAGAGCACCGCATGGTTTACTTCGTTTTGGGATTTTATTTCAGCCTATTTACAGGAAAGATTTGGCGATGATTGGAGCTTGTCGCCTGAGCAGTCAGTCGTGTTCCATGCGGGTAATTAGACTGTGCCAAGACAGCTTCTGGTCCGCTCCCCACAGGCTAGGAATCAGGTCACTACCTTACCTCATGATACGTCAATTTTTGAAACTAGAGCTAGCATAGCCAAGCTCAATAAACTCCAGATTGAGCCTAATGGGCTAAGATTATTTGCGTTGAGTCCCGCGTTGATTTACTGTTCAGAACCTTTCTTTCGAAATAATCCAACTGAGGCCTGAACCGCCTTGGCAATCTTCAGAGATGCTTCCGAAGTATTACAAATTCTGCTAGCTGGGGGACATAGTGTAGTCGCTGGACGTATGGCAGGAGCATTTCGAAATATCAGTCGAGATAGAATTGCTGACGATATACTATCCGGGATGCGTTCGGCGGGATATCAAGCTACAGCAAATGATCCCTTTCAGGCACCAAGTCCGATCTCTTTCCCCGTACGGCAAGTATCTCCACATGTAAATCGTCTGCAACTCCAATGGCAGTCGATGCGGGATCCTATTTTGGAAGTATTTCCTCTACCGCCTGGCATACCTCAAGATATCAATGCATACCTCCAACAGGTTTCGGACAACTTTGTGAATGATGCCTATAACTCTCTCTCCATCGAAGGGTACCGAGTCTCTGCCGATTTGATTGAAAAAGTAAGAAGTGGGCAATGGCAATCAGAAATTGGTGATGATGATCGGCAACAGCGCGACGCTCTAGCTGCGAGAGGGTACTGGCAGGCTTTTGAGGAGGTAAGAAAAGGGGTGGAACTTGTCCTTCAAAAGGAAAACCCCGGTGCCGTTGCGGATGAGGTACACCAAAATTGGTACAGAGAATTGTTTTCGCCCAGCGTGACGGCAGGCATTATCAAAGCATCAGATTTGGCCGGATACCGAAGCCAGCCTGTTTTTATTAGGCGCTCCAAGCATGTTCCACCAAATAAGAATGCGATAAAAGATTTGATGCCAGCCTATTTTGATCTCTTGATAAATGAAAACAACCCCGCAGTGAGGGTTGTCTTAGGTCATTTTATGTTCGTATATATCCATCCCTATATAGACGGGAATGGACGTTTGGGGCGTTTTCTGATGAACTTGTTTCTTGCCTCAGGTGGATATCCTTGGACAGTCGTGCCATTGACGAGGCGAAATGACTATTTGAATTTGCTCGAAGTGGCAAGTGCTGATGGAGATATTAAGCCTTTTGCATCCTTTTTAGGTGAGCTGGTTACATTACAAGGAAAGCAAGACAAAAGGTAATAATTGCTTTAATTATTAGATAGTTGCTACCAATTTCACATCAAGCTTTACTTCGTCATAGATCAGCTTATCTGCCAAATCTTCGAAATAAGAACCTGAGCGATATTTGATATCGTATTTTGTTCGATCAAATTTGATTTCTGCCGTAGTTACCATTTTGCCATTCACCATAGTCAGCGTAGCTGGAAAAGTAACCGGAGTAGTAATTCCCTTAATGGTCAAGTTTGCTGTCATTTCATAAGTTTTGCCATCAGTCGTTTTCACATTAGTGATTTTCATCATTGCCTTCGGGAATTTCGTCACAGAGAAGAAATCATCTGATTTTAAGTGGCCGGTAAGTTTCTGATTGGAACCTGCGTCAGTGATATCTTCAACAGTTAGCTTGGACATATCCATTTC
>JBDNIP010000169.1:0-8122 GCA_041688245.1 Algoriphagus sp. | reverse complement strand
CGTCATCTGATGATGGAGATTAATGTGGAAAATGAAACTCACTTTAAAGATCATTCCTACGAACTCAATCAGCTTGAAGTAGCAGATTTAAGAGAAATGGTCGAAAGCCTTCCGGTAGGATATCGGACTGTATTCAACCTCTTCGCAATTGAAGGGTACTCTCACCAAGAAATTGCCGATCTACTCGGAATCACAGCGAGTACTTCTAAGTCTCAACTCAATCGAGCAAGAAATACGTTGAAAGAAAAAATTGCCAGTCAAAATATTACTAAAGCGACAATCAATGGCTAATAAAAATATTAATCTGGATCAGTTTTTCAAAGAAAAACTTAGGCAGGACAGTATCAAACCAAGTAAACTAGCTTGGGAGCGGCTGGAAAGTCAGCTTCCTCAGCAAGAGAAAATACGGACTCCTTTCATCTGGTGGTCGGTAGCAGCATCTGTTGCAGCAGTCTTCGTAGCAGGATATTTTGCTTTTACCCTTTCTACTGATACAACTGTAGAACCAACATTAGCCGCCACAACCGGAAATCAGATCGAAGAAGTAATCGAACAACCTGAAGAAACTTCAAGCGCAACTATTCAGGAAATCCAAACTCAACCTGAAGAAAAAATTACTACCCAACAAGGAAAAAAGACTAAACCAACAAATTCAACTACCCAGAAACCTGCTTCCAATAAGGTTAATCCGCCAGTTCGCAACTTGGTCGCGGTAGCAGCAGATAAGTCTGAAGTGAAGAATCCGAACCGGGAAGTAGTCCTTACACCTATTGTGGAAAAACTTGAACTGCCAGCTTTGGCACTTCCAACTCTCCAAGTCAATCAGACTGTAGCCGAGGTGAATGAAAAGCCTCAAATAGAAGAACAAGCCTATCGTGTCAAAATCTATTCCAATGGAATAAAAGAAGATAAGTCACTGATCGAAGGGATCAGCAAAAAAGTAGAAAAAGTCGAAGGATTACTCGGAAAAGTAGATCAGGGCTTTGCAGACCTGCAGGATGCAAAAAACAATCTCTTTACCACCTTGCTCACTAGAAAAGAAAAAGCGGCTCAAAAGCCCTAAACCAAGCTTACCCCACCAGTATAATTTGAATAAACCATGAAAAAATACCTGCTATTGTTCTGCCTAATGGCCATCGTACAGATCGGATTTGCATCCAGTAATCTGCCAATACTTGAACACAAAATAAATTCCGACTCGGTAATCGTGGAATTCGGGAAATCCGGGAAAGTGGTCATCATCATCAACAACAAGGAAGACTTTGAAAAATTAAAGTCAATGAACATCAATGAGATCATTCGGGAACTTGACCTGAAGCAAAACGGCGACAATGGCGAGTTGACCATCGTACAGATTCAGAAAAAAGACGGCACATCTAAGGATATCGTCCGAGTGAATGAAAATGGAATGGAAACTGAGGTTCAAATTGGAGGAATTCGTGTACTCGTAGATGAAAGTGGCCTAAATACCAAAGTCAAAATCGAATCGGGGTTAAAGAAAAAAGCTGATCCACCATTTCGTACATTTTTCAACGTAGATCTTGGTGTGAGTAACTACCTGGATGCAGCTGGCGGAATACCATCATCCGATAATCCGTATGCGGTAAAAGGCTGGGGAAGCTGGAATGTAGGCCTCAACTGGATGGCTGCACAGCGAATTTCCAAAGGCGTTTATTGGAATTTCGGAGTTGGCTTTCAGTTCTACAATTTCAAATTTGAAAACCGGGATTTCCAAGCGGTTAGAGGTGGTGATCAGATTGAGTTTTTACAGCGAAATGATGTAGA
This sequence comes from Algoriphagus sp., assembly GCA_041688245.1. Classification (GTDB taxonomy): domain Bacteria; phylum Bacteroidota; class Bacteroidia; order Cytophagales; family Cyclobacteriaceae; genus Algoriphagus. Next base: position 6,337 of record JBDNIP010000169.1, on the reverse strand, counting down.
TGGCTTCAAAAGCAAGATTTCTGCTTCCTACATCACTGCCATGACCATGCTTGAGTTAGACTTTGGGAAGATGAATGACAATGGAGGAAATGGACTTCGTGTAGCAGTTGGACCTTATCTAGGCTACCGACTTGGCGGTCAATCAAAGTATGTCTATGAAGAGTTGGGAGGCTCAGGCCGCAGAAAAGACAAGCAAAACACTGGGCTTTATCTACAAAACTTCCGCTACGGACTTCGTGGAGAAGTCGGCGTAGGTCGGGTGACATTCTTCTCTACTTATGACTTGAATGAGCTCTTTCAAGAAGGACAAGGTCCAGCCTTGAATCCAATCACATTTGGAATAGTATTTTAATCCCATAGAGAATTAAACTCTTTTTTTAACAGCTAATTAAAACCAACTATCATGAAAATTTTACCGCTTATCGCAGCTTTCTTTTTGCTCAGTTTCCAGGGAATATTAGCTCAGGAAACAGATAGTGCCAAAGTGGAGAAAAAGAGGATTTATTCCATATTTGGCAAAACTTGGAATTATCAGAAATACGAGGATGGAACCTCCTCATTTGAAATGGAATCAGAGGATTACAACAAGTACCAGTCAAGCGAAAAGCTATCTAAGTTCTCCTCCAACTTGGAAGTAGATCTTGGACTGAACCTCTGGACACCGACAGATAATGAACCTCAAATAAAACCTTGGGGCTCTTGGAATGTCAATCTGAATATGGTAGGTACTTACGAAGCCTCTAAAAATTTCCATTTGAAAACAGGACTTGGAGTTAGCTGGTACAATTTCAAATTGGAAAATACTGATCTGATCGCAGTGAAAAACCCGGAAGGAATCTCTTTTGAAGAATTTATGGAGGGCGATGGTACGAAGTCTAAAATCACTGCATCCTATGTTAACCTAACTTTGGTACCTACATTCTTGACTAACAGTGGGAAACTTCGACTCGGTGTCGGTGGCTACGCCGGCATTCGATTGGGTGGTCGTGGCAAATTCGTATACGATGATGTCAATGGAGACAAGCAAAAAGTCTACGAAAAGTCAAATATGTACGCCAACAACTTCCGATACGGAGGAAGAGTGGAAATCGGGATTGCGGATTTCAATATGTTCTTCAATTATGACCTAAATGATGTGTTTGAGTCCGGCAAAGGCCCAGAACTCAATGCAATCAGCTTCGGTCTAATCTTTTAATAATCAAAACCTACCATGAAAAACTTGACTAAAATAATAGCCCTGGGGCTGAGTCTGCTAGTAATTGCCACTATCTCGAATGCACAGAATGTCATCGTCGATGCAAAAAAATCCTACTCCAATATCAAAACAGTCGAGGTCAATGGCGGTTGGCTGGATGTGACCTATGAGGGCGGCTCAGGAACCGAGGTGAATGTGGAGGCCTATCTTGAGTCCAATGAATCGAATCAGGATGTCGTATTTGTGACGCTAGGTGACGTGCTGAAAATCTCCTACGAGCGAAACAGCAATAACAGCTCAATGAACAATAAGAGCAAAGGCTACATCAAAATCACCGGTCCAAAAGCCGTTGCGCTTCAGCTACGCAATAGCTCAGGATCGTTAATGGTTGATAATGTCGCAAATGAAGAAACCATTTTGAAAGTTTCCTCCGGCAGAATCAGCGCTTCGGGCATAGATGGGAATTTGGACATACAAGCTACCTCCGGATCGTTGCAAGTCGATCGTGTAAGCGGTAATGTCATAGCAGGTGTCACAAGTGGAAACGCGGACCTTATGGACATAGATGGCGATGTAAAATACAAATCAACCAGTGGATCGCTGAACGCTGCTAATATAGGTGGGGAGATCGATGTTGCCTTGACTTCCGGAAATGCTAAACTTAGCAATATCGGATCCTTGGGTTCGCTGAAATTCACCTCAGGAAATATCAAAGCTGAAAATGCAGGCTTGGGTGACAATACCTCTTTTACCGGGACTTCGGGAAACTTCAAAGTACAGACGCCTTCTAATTTGAAAGCCTATAATTTTTCGCTAAAAGCTTCTTCAGGCAATGTTAAAGTTGGAAATGTGAGTACGGGCAAATCCTTGGAAATGGACAACGGTTCAGGTCCTTGGGTGAAAGGGACGATTTCTTCAGGAAATATTACCATAGAGAATTAAAAAATCACCGGCACTACAAAGCGAAAACGGCAAGTTGAATCAACTTGCCGTTTTTTTTGCGGCATAGTTAAGTACAACGTTTTCCAAGGTTTTGCAAAAAAACCACAAGGTAAAAAATTGATGATCAACTGGTTCAAACTTTTATTTGGTTCAAGTCTTCAGATTTGGACTGTTTCATTTAAAGTACCATGCATAATCTAAAAACCAAGCTGGTATATGCTACAGTCTGAATCCTACTTTGGATATGGTTCAAGACTGAAGTCTTGAACTGAGGAATGACCGGTTGAGCTCACCTAAAGCAAATCAATATTTAAACTTACTAACTGGAGACAGTATTAGACTTTTTTGTGATTCCTGATTATTGAAATGACAATTCAATTGAATGATAAGGTAAGCCAAGAAACTTCACATAGCCTCCTATAGTATCAAACACCATTCAACGGAAACTTATCCCCTTAATTTAGTCTGGCCTTGAAGCCAAGCGAATTTGTTCCTTCTGCTCTTTGTCAAGCTTAAGAATCCTACTGATTCGATCTGGTGTAGGCTTTCCCGCAGAGAAGAAAATTAATGTGACTGCAAAAATCACAATGAAGACAGCATTCTCGAAAAACAGCAATCCAACAGAACTTATTAAAGAAATAAAGAACAGGAGAATGTATCGCTCTTTAGTCGCATTGGTATACGATTTCAGTTTAAGGATCAATTCTCCTGTTAAAAAACTGGATTTAATACGCTTTCGGAAAAGCAAAAACTGAACAAGCAAAAGTCCTACTCCAAATCCTATTAACCCCTCCTCTACTATTGCTGGAACCTCAGGGAGATCCCAATTGAGATTACCTGAATTGTGATAAAGATAAATCATCCCAAAAATTGGTAAAACAATAGCCATCAAAACTAAAATTAACAGCTCAGTACTTTTATATATTTTTCTTAATTCTGATACTTCCAATTTTTTTAGGTTTATTTTTCAATGCTCTGCGATACCACTAGCTATGGCAGATACTCGATAAATAAACCTTCGAGGTCAAAAAAAGACCTCAAAGGTTAGCTACTGCCAACTGCCCATGAAGACTGATTACTCTATCCTCAGCCGCACATCACTACTCATCGGTCGAGCGACACAGCAAAGTATATAGCCAGCTGCAATTTCATTTTCAGTTAAGCCGTCTTCCTCATCCATTTTCACTTCTCCACTAATCAATTTACCGCGACAAGCGGTACAAAGTCCGCTTTGGCAACTATAAGGCATATTCAAATCTTGGGCAAGACCAGATTCCAGAATGGTTTTGTCTGGCGATACCGTGATCAAATATTCCTCACCTTCAAGCTCTATAGTCACTTCTCGGGTTAGTACTCCAGTATCACCACTCACAGCAGCGTCATGTGCTTTGTCTGCCGCTGCGGAATAGAAACTTTCACGATAGATGTTAGCTTTGGCTACACCAAACTGACCCAACACCTCCACTGTGGAATCCATAATTCCATCAGGGCCACAGATGAAGAATTTGGTTTCAAAATCGGTTTCTTTTTGTGCTTTTTCTACTAAAGGCTGAATAGTTTCTTTTGTCAATCGACCGCTTAATCCTGTCCAAGTAACCGAAGGCTGACTCAGATTATGGATAACTTCCAGACTTCCGGGGTTTGCAGACTCAGCTTTTCTAATTCCTTTTTGAAAATGATTTGCTCCTCATTGCGGCTGCAATAGAGCAGAGTCACTTTTGACTTAGGCTCATTGACCAAGACAGATTTCAAAATCCCCATGATTGGGGTGATTCCACTTCCTCCAGCTACCAAGAAGAAATGACGTTGATTTTTAGAGTGAAAATCAGAAGTAAAATTCCCCATTGGAGCCAACATATTGATGGTTTTCCCCGGGAAAATTTTTTCATTGAGAAAGTTCGAAAATAACCCTCCCGCTACTCGCTTCACCGCGATTCCAGGATAGGGATCTACAAACGGGGATGTACAAAGACTATAAGATCGACGATGTTCTTTGCCTTCAAAGTCAAGAATCAATGTCAAAAACTGTCCAGGCTTGTACTCTAAAAACGGCTCCGGCTGCTCAAAATACAGGGTTACTGTATCTGCTGTTTCTTTGACTACCTCCCTCACTTTCAGTGGTAAATATGAATTGGTCTTTACCTCCTCCTTCTTTTTCTTGAATAAATTGAACATTCGGAATTTGCGCTTTATCTTTTTAAATCGTTTGCAAAATTAACCCCCAAGCTGATATAATTGATCTTGAGCTTAATTATTTGACACTCTTAACTACTGGAAGTCCAAGGTAGTTCGGAATAATCCGGTTAAAAACCGTGATTTAATAAATTTTCTCCCAAGTTTCAGCTTCAAAAATTTAACTTTGAAATCCTATAACTAATAGAACCAATCAAATGGAATTAAATGCTTTGACGGCAGTCACTTCTGTAGACGGTCGATACGCTGGCAAAACTGCCCCACTTCGCGCTTATTTTTCTGAGTTTGCCTTGATCAGATACCGCATGCAAGTGGAAGTTGAATACTTTGTTGCCTTGTGTGAACTGCCACTCCCCCAGCTCAAAGCGTTTGATAATTCACTTTTTCCTACCCTTCGATCTTGGGTAACGGATTTTTCTCCGGAAGATGCACAGCAGATCAAGGACACTGAAAAGGTGACTAATCACGATGTGAAAGCTGTTGAATATTTCCTGAAAGAAAAATTTGAGTCATTGGGATTGGATGCTTTCAAAGAATTCATTCATTTTGGTCTTACCTCGCAGGACATCAATAATACGGCAACACCATTGATGCTGAAGACAGGTCTTGATGAGGAAATATTCCCAGTTATCCAGGAAGTGATGGGAATCTTGCACGATCTCGCTGAAGATTGGAAAGACATTCCAATGCTGGCAAAAACACACGGGCAACCAGCCTCTCCTACTCGTCTAGGGAAAGAAATCAATGTATTCGTAGCTCGGCTCAAAGGTCAGATGGAATTGCTGGAGCAAGTTCCGTTTTCCGCAAAGTTTGGTGGAGCCACCGGGAATATGAATGCGCATCATGTAGCTTATCCAACTATCGATTGGAATGGATTTGCTTTCAATTTCGTGGACAACTACTTGGGATTGGAAAGAAGCTATCCAACCACTCAGATTGAGCATTACGATAATATGGCAGCAATTTTTGATGGATTAAAGCGAATCAATACGATTTTCCTAGACCTTTCGAAAGACGTCTGGCAGTATGTGTCGATGAGTTACTTCAAGCAGAAAATTAAGGAAGGTGAAATCGGCTCTTCCGCCATGCCGCATAAAGTCAATCCAATCGACTTCGAAAATGCAGAAGGGAATCTTGGAATAGCTAATGCCTTGTTGGAGCATTTAGCAGCCAAGCTTCCTATTTCCAGATTACAGCGCGATCTGACGGATAGCACAGTTCTCCGAATCATCGGCGTGCCGCTGGGACATATGTTGATTTCATTGGAATCGCTGAAGAAAGGTCTTGGGAAACTCGAACTCAACGAAGCAGCAATTCATGCAGACCTAGAAGATAACTGGGCAGTAGTAGCGGAAGCAATTCAGACGATTTTACGAAGAGAGGCATTTCCAAAGCCTTATGAAGCACTGAAAGATCTCACCCGAACCAATACCAAAATCACAGCTGAATCGATTGCTACCTTTATTTCAGGATTGGCGGTTTCTGATGCCATCAAAGAAGAGCTTCACAAAATCACCCCTTGGAATTATACAGGAATTTAAAATACGCCCGAGGAAACGATAATATTCTGCAACACACGCCACCGTTCGTGTCTTCAAGAACGGTAATAGTACGATGAAATAGAACGTAAGTGAAGACACTCACGTTGGCATCAGGTGTTGGTATTCTAGGAATTCTATAGCCATCGTTCATGTCTTTACGAACGATAAAATCAAGAGTTTAACCTAACTGTTCGCCTATGTGACTTAAAAATCCAAAATTATCCATACCTGTCTCATAGAAATTGTAAGAAGAGAAAGGATAATCTAAATGGTCATTTGAAAGCATCCATTTTTTGGATACACCCAGGTTGGTGATAGGCTCCGCCGCCGCCGTTCCTGTCTTCACGAAGGGTAACCTTATTCGATCAATGCAAATCGTGATTGGATACACTCACATTGCCGATAGGTTTTAAGCTACTGTTCGCTATGTGAACTATGCTGTTTGAAAAAAACATGAAATCTCGGT
>JBDNIP010000168.1:0-3566 GCA_041688245.1 Algoriphagus sp. | reverse complement strand
GCTTCAAATTTCCTTAATGTAAAATTGGAGCGCTCAATTTGGGAATGGCATTGGGCAAAAGTATCTTTATATTCAATTCATCAAAAACGAATCTATGGTGGCAAATAAAACCGTAAAAATCGGCATGGTCCAGTTGAGCTGCTCCGCTGATCTGGCGCTCAATCTGGAAAAAACAATTGCCGGTGTCCGTGAGGCTGCCGCCAAAGGCGCGTAAGTGGTAACGTTTGAAAAAAATGTCATGGAATTACAAATTCCTGAAAAATAACAAAACATAGTTTTAAACTCATTTCTTCATACTCAACCAAAAAAACAGAATGAATTTGTAGCCTGGTTAACAAACTAAGTACAGCAACACTGATACTGTGGCGTAGGAATCACACCTTTATTTTTTGCTCCACGAGTCTAAGTAGTATCTAAGTATAAAGGCTTCCTTCAATGTTCGACAATCATGAGTAAAGAATAAGAGACGATGCTGTTTTTCTAATCAATTCTTTTGCCGGGGTTTTATTCCTTATCTTCAATGGGATAAAGAAAAAATAAACCAAAAAAAGAAAAATTATGAAAAGTTCAGACTGGAAAGTGATTAATGCCGCAAAGGAAGCTGGGATCCCGGATCCCGGATTTGAAATTGATAAAAATACTGCTATAGTAATAACCGATCCTCAGAATGATTTTCTTCGGGAAGACGGTGTGGCCTGGCCTATTGTAAAAGAGAGTGTTAAAGAAAATAATACTATAGCGAACATGTCTACTGTCTTTAGGCTGGCAAGGGAAAAAGTAATGAAGATTTTTATATCACCACATTATTTTTTCCCGGCAGATAAAGGCTGGAAGTTCGGTGGTGCTCTTGAGAAGTTCATGCATTCCAAAGAGATGTATAAACGTAAGGGGCGGCTGGATATGGAAGGTTTTGAAGGCTCCGGAGCCGATTTTCTCGAGGAATTCAAGCAATATCTTGAAGGAGACAATATTATTCTTTGCAACCCGCATAAATTGTACAGCCCAAAGAATACCGATCTCAGCCTACAACTTAGAAAGTATAGGATAGAAAAAGTACTAATGGCAGGTATGTCTACCAACCTTTGTTTAGAATCCCATACCAGGAATCTTCTGGAAGAAGGATTTGAAGTGGGAGTGATTGCCGATGCCAGCGGGAGTGCCAAATTACCGGGACTGGATACTTTCCAGGGGGCTTTAATGAACCTAAGGATGATCACCAGCCATGTATTTACCACGGAAGAATTTGAGGAAGCATTAACTTCTGCCTCGCTGCACTAAAAATTACTTAAAAACTAAAAAATGGGAGTCATTTTTATGTGGCCCCTCTAGAGGCGTAGTCAAAAGTCTGTTGGGACTGGGTGTGGTCCGCGAAAATTATCGGGAGCAACTACACCCAAATATCAGTATCATCCTTGAAAGCTATCAGGATATAACTAGTTTAACCAATCTCCTTACCAGTAATCCACCTCAATTAAGCCTTTCAATCCTGAATAATCCCTAACACTTGAATAAAGGAAATCTTCGGACTTCTCAACAGTGCCAGCCCGCTTATTAAATTTGGCTCGATATTCAAAGATCATCTTTGGCAATTACTTCATACTTTCCTAAGGATTTTCAAGAATCATTTTTAGCAGTTTCTTGCTGGTAAACTTTTTGAAATCCCGAACCCAGTCAGCTAGTTTTCCATCTTTCTGTTGAACTACCAAATGGATGTGATTGCTCATAATCACATAGCCTTACAAATACAAGCCTTTTTCTTTTCTGGAATAGGTCAGGTTTTCTAAAATAAAATCTCGGTACAATTTTCCGATAAAAACATCTGCCTAACCCACTACTTGAAAGGGTAAGAAATAAGGCATTTCTTGGTCTCTGATCTGATTGGCTTCACATATATACTGAAAATAGTACCAAAATCCCGAATTGCAAATTCAAAAGTATAGTTAGGTGTAGTTGCAAACTCATATCTTTCTAATCAACCTCTTGTCAAAGTGAAAGGCTACCTGTTCAATAACTTTGACGGCCTGGTATTACGGGTGTCTGCAATTGAGAATATAATTTCTTGAACTGTGAATGACACTGCTTGGAACCTTCAGCGCTATAGATTTATTGGAGGCTATCCATTCTTCTGCTATTTCTGCTAAAATCGATGGTACAGGGTAGTTTGCCCAGTTTTCAGGTAAACCTTTTAGTTCGATTTCAAAAATTGAATCATCAGGAATAACTATCGTCAAAAGATCCAACGCTGGAGCTATCGCCGGTGGAGTATGCACGATGAGTTCGAGAAGTGCTATTTCTTTGCTTTCACCTGTGTAGCGAACAGGCGAACCTTTTCTATTCCAGCGACCACCAAACATCGCTGCTCCCGATCCATAACTATCACTCGCATATTTCTTACCTGCAATTCTATAAACCTTCATGAATTAGCTGTAAACACCGTGCTCGATATGGCCTAAAATAGCTCCGACTTTGGATGTTCCACCCGGAATTTCAATCAATTCTCCTGGTTCAATATCTCCTAAAGAAGTATTTGGAAGGTGTAGCCATTTGAAACAGTTGTCTTTGCTCCCGAAAACCTCGATTCCATATACGAACAAGTCTGCAGCTTCTAGCAATTGAACTGAACTGTTCCTTTTTAAATCTTGCTTAGACTTCAGTAACCGATAGCGTGTCGGCTCTGATAAGTTGAGCATAGCTGCTGTGAAATTTTGTGAAAGATTGAAATAAGCCTTGAAGTTTACAATTGCATCAGAATTTAAACCTCTGTTTGAAATGGTTATGAAATCAAAAGGGCTCTCAACTTTATCCTTTAAATTCTCTCTGCCCAGAACTGTATTCAATTTTTGATAGTTATCGATCGTCTTTTCCATTTTCGTTCATTTGATAATATTGTTTATCACTTGAACTAATATAGCCTTATTGCGTTACTTTTTTTATAACTTTGAGATTAATTGTTTTCAAAAAATATTTTTTAATTCACTGATCAACTGGGAGTTCAGCCACTAAAATGAAAACTTTTTCTAATCTTTCTTAAAAGCTTTATTATATATTCTGGGCTTCAAGAATGGCTATTTAAAGAGGATTCACCAGCAAGACAGCTACTCTTTAAATCTTTAAAAAATAGGCGCACTGATTAAAATCAAGACAACAACTCACTACCCAGCAAATCCTAATCCAAGCTTTCCCGATGAATTTCATCATCATCAACGATTAGTTTACTTGATTCATTTTTTTGGTGGATGCTTCTCACAAACTGGAAAACCATTTGATTGGATACTACGCTGCAATCTTCCGAAAAAAGGATCATTTTTTCGGCAATAAAAAATGCTCCTCAGCGAGGTTGAGTTTACTTGAGATTGACCTACTCACAGTCCTAATTAAGATCTTACTTCAGGATAGCTGCTTAGCTTCCAATCTTTAACCTTGAATAAATCCTGAATTATTTTACAGGTGATTCAGTTATTTTAAAACTAACCCTACAAATTCCCTTAATGTGAAATTGAATACCTCCATTTGGGAATGGCATTAGGCAAAAGTATCTTTATATTCAATTCATCAAAAACGAATCT
>JBDNIP010000167.1:0-5164 GCA_041688245.1 Algoriphagus sp. | reverse complement strand
TCTCGATTCTTTGACGTTCTTCTCCGATCAAAGTCAGTCTAGGTGCACGAACATGTTCGCTTCCAACCCCACAGTGCGTTTCTGCCAGTTTGATGTATTGCACTAATTTAGGATGAATATCCAACTCTAGAAGGGGCAAAAACCAACGGTAAATCGCCGCTGCTTCCTTAATTTTCCCTTCCTGAACTAGGTTGAAAATGGTAACGGTTTCCTTCGGGAAAGCGCAAACCAAACCTGCCACCCAGCCGCAAGCACCCATCAAGAGCTCTTCCATGGCCAAGGTGTCAACTCCGCAAAGCAACTTGTACCTATCTCCAAAGCGGTTAATCATACGAGTCACATTGGAGATGTCTCTGGTTGATTCCTTAATTGCCTGGATATTTTCGCATTCTGCTAGCTCAGCAAACATGTCGATGGTCACCAAAGTCTTATAATCCACAGGATTGTTGTAGATCATCATCGGAAGCTTAGTGGAGTTGGCGACAGTTTTAAAGTAGGTAATTACTTCCCTTGCATCAGCCGCATAGCGCATAGGAGGAAGAATCATCAAGCCTGAAGCGCCTAATTCTTCTGCTTTTTTAGCCCAAAATAGAGCGTCTTGCGTTGCTCCCTCGGCAATATTTAGAATAACTGGAACTCTACCCTCAATGTAATTGACCGTCTCTCTGGTCAGTGTAATTTTCTCTTCTGTGGAAAGGGCTGAGCTTTCACCCAATGTACCTCCCAGTATAATCCCATGAACTCCAGATTCGAGCTGAAAGTCCAGGTTTTTGAAAAATAAGGACATGTCCAGACTTCCGTCTGCATGAAATTTGGTTGTTACTGCAGGAAATACACCGTACCAGTTCATTGTATTTTTTATTCCAAAACTAGCGGAGCCAAAGCGGATTTTCTTCCACAGGGTTAATATTAATCGATACTATATTGATCTAGTTATTTATAATTTGCATTTGTAAATAATAATCTGATACCAAATTGATGATGTCGAAAGTCATTTCTTTTCAAATCCCAAAGTCTCAAAAGGAGTTTATTCGCTTTCAAGAAGATAGAGGCGCTCACTTTTATGACAAACTTCATCAACATCCTCAGTTGCAACTTACATTGATTTTGGAGGGCAAAGGCCAGTTTCTCAGTGGGGATTATGTGGGTCGATTTCAGTCGGGAGATGTCTTTTTTTTAGGAGAAAATGTACCGCATGTCTTTCGAAGTGATCCAGAATACTTTCAATCAGAAAGTGAATTGATTATGTCAGGGAACACGGTATTTTTTGATTTTCAAGCTTTAGGCAACGCCGTGCTGGAGGTGGAAGAACTGAATTCTCTGCAAAAATTCCGAGCAATGACAGGGAGTTGCTTTCAAGTCAAAGGGGAGGTTTTGGGTGAATTGAGTAAGATTTTAACTGAATTTTCGACTTTTCAAGGATTAGAACGATTCCTTTTCGGAATCACACTTTTCACGTTCTTGGACAGCGCTAATGCTGAATTGATTCCTTTAAATCAAAGTAGTCCGAATCTAAATGAACGCGATGGAACGCGAATGAATCAAGTCATGCAGTTTTTGCTGGAAAACCGATTTCAAGCTATCAATTTGGATCAGGCAGCAGAAAAGGCAAATCTCAGTAAAGAAGCATTTTGCCGATTTTTTAAACTCCGAACTGGAAAGACATTTACGCAATACTTGCAGCAGCTCCGAATTGCGGAGGCCCAAAAGTTACTTATTGAAACAGATTTAGGTATTGCAGAAATTGCTTTCCGAGTGGGGTATGAAAATCTTTCGTATTTCAACCGGAGTTTTAAGAAGCAAAATAAACTATCACCGCGGGGTTTTCGAATGGCCCAAAGGGAGGGGAGGTAAGTTTTAGTACAAAAAGCCAAAAAGCCAAAGAGGGATTTTCTTTGCGAAACCTATTTCCATTTCGCCTAGGGCCAAGAAACCATTTGCCAAAGATTTGAGCTGACTGTCATCTTTGGATAGGCCTCCAATTTCGAAATTCCATTTTTCGTCTATTAGGAAATCCCCTTGAGTACTTAGATTGACCGTGTGGCCGCTATTTTTTAACGGGTTTAAGAAAAATGTCTCACCAATGGTCCCTACGCTTGGACTTTCCTGAAGGGAAAAGGTGAAGTTGGTATTTTCGAAATAGATTTTATCCGGTTTTTGAAAGTGGCTGATCCCCTTATTTGGCTTATTTGCCAAATTCAGGATTTTAGCATCTTGCAAATTGGTAAGAAAAGCATAGACCGTATTTCTGCTAATCCCCAATTTTTCAGCAATTTTAGAAATATTCGGTTCAAAGGGTACCGTCACCGCAATCACTCCAAGGAGCTCTTTGATTTTTGTAATATTGGCAGGTGACTATTCCTTGGAAAAAGCCAAATCAGTTTCAAGCACCGTGTTGATCGTCTGAAATGTTCGCATTTTCATACTTGAACCCCCTACTTGGGCGATAGCCGGAAAGTAACCTTGCTTTAAATAGCTTTTGAATTCTGGAAGCGGATGGAAGTCAGTTGTGATCACCCTACTTAGCTCTTGGTGATTTGTTAGGATATCTACCAGCTCTACTTTTTCAAAATTATTCTCTGAAGTCAAATTCAGATATTCTCGAAATGACAGGTCTTCGAGATTTAGTGTGATCAACCGACGACTTAAATCCGATTCACCACGGTAAAGATCCAGCGCCGAAGAACTGGCAAAAAGCACCTTCAATTTCGGAAATCCATCATAAATTAATTTGAGTTCTCTGGACCAATTGGCGTATTTGTGTACCTCATCGATTATTAAAGGCTTGCCGGACTAGGCGTAAAACTGATTTGCTAGCTCGAAAAGGCTGGATGAATAGAAATAGGGATGATCCGCTGTGACATCTAGTTTCTGCTGATTTTCTAGGGGAGAAGAAAGCAAATACTGCAGTAAGAGTGTAGTTTTTCCCACGCCTCTAAGGCCTTTAATTCCTAAAAGCTTCTCTTGTGGATCCAGTTTTGGGAAGAGGTATCTTTTCCAATCCAGAGAAACTTGCTTTAGTAAAATGTTTTAAAAAATGTACAGATCTTCCATAGTATTGTTTTGAACTCAGAACAAAAACAGGAATAATTGTTTTGAATTTAAAACAGTTTAAAGTTGCCTGAACTATTTCTTGTAAGTTATAGATTTGAGAATGACATGATTTTTAACTAGAAAAAAGACTAGTCAGACCAAATTCACAGCAGGTATTCAGCTACTTTTTTCTGAATTAATTTCTGAAATTTAGTCCAAGTCTGGCCCTTAAGGCTGACTGGATCCTCGCTTTCTTCAGCATCTGAAAAATAATAAATGGCCTGAGGGACAGAAATTGGGAGATTCTGCGTGCTAAATTTTTCCTGGTGAAAGTCTATAAAATCTTTTACCATATAGTGCTTCAATAATTCTGCTACATCCCAAAAGTCTTTCTTCTTAGCACGACCTAGAATTGCCTGGACCTTCAGGGCAATAATATCCTCATTGGAATACATCCGAATATCGGCAATGGTCTCCGAAGGTCGAATCAGCGGATGAGAATATCTGATAAGATCTACTTTTATTCCTTCAATGAAACAAAAAACACCAAACATTGGAGTACTTGTTCGATTTTCAAAGTCAGAACCAAAAACTCTAGTTAGAGAATTTTCAATAGTCACATTTTCAAATCTCTCATTAGAAAATAAATCTAAATCCACTGAAATCCGGTGACTAAATTTTAATGCTAGCGCAGTTCCTCCTACCAATCCAAAACTCCTGAGCCCTGGAATATCCATCAATTTTTCTAGTAGGGAAAGAGTCCCGGGTTCGACTGTCTGAGTTTGTAGCATTTAAATTCTTCTAAAGGTCGATCAATCACAGCTGCTGCTAGGTACATAGTAACTTTAGGTAAAAAATTTGCATTTAATAATGCCTCAGTTACTTTTTCGTTGCCATAGTATATGCGGCAATTTCGAATATCCGGCACATCACCCTGCTCAGATACTCGCTCAATAATGAAATTGGCTTTCTTATCGTAATCAAGGTTTTCAAAATTGACATCCCAAAAGATCCGTTTGTGAAAAATTGGCTTCTCTTTTTTTTCCATCAGGAATAGAAATGTAATGAATTTACCAATTAAGTATAATAACATGTGTGGCCATCCGCAATTATGCCAGTAATCTAATTTTCTTTGCTTGACTGGCGGGAATAGCCGCCACAGTGAGGCAAGCCCACCAAGGCGAGAGGCCGATGGCCTTCCGATAACTATAAGAAGAAGTACCAGTGATGCTGTTGGTTACCATATACTTAGCTGCTTTTTTATTTTTACTGTCATCGTTAAGGATAATCAGGTCAGCTTATTTCTGATTCCCAGACTATTATTTTTTGACATAAAAAAGCCCCAATCGGATGAAAGTGGGGCTGTTGGATCTTTGTTGTTTTATTTTTGGTAAGCTCCAGAAGAATAAGTGAGTTCATAGCTGTGCGTATAAATCTCAAATACAATACCAAAGGGATCTTCTACATACACCATTTTAAAAGGCTTTTCACCTGGGTAGTATTCTCGTATGGGCATTCGCTGTTTTCCGCCATGCCTCACGATTTCTGCTGTCAGTTCCTCAATGTCTGGCTCTTGAATGCAAAAGTGAAAAAGTCCTGTATTGAAAGGGTTAAACTCAGGTGCTTCCTTAACTCCGTTTGGAAAGGAAAATAACTCAATTCCAATTCCATCAGAAGTAGCTAGGTGAGCGATTTCAAATTCCTCCCAATTCTCTCCAAAGACGTCAATGCACATCTGTCCGATCGTGGTCTCTCTTTCCTTTTTCACGTTGGATGGTTGCATAATTACGTACCAGCCCATTACTTCTGAATAGAATTTCACTGCTTTAGTTATGTCTGGGACAGTAATACCAATATGGGAAAAGGATTTTGGATAGCTGGATTTAGTCATAGGATTAGGATTGATGATTGAAAAGACCGTTTGTACTATTGCCTTCTCAAAGTATGATAAAATACTTTAAGGAAGGTAGCCCCTATTTTTGTAATTGGCGATCTTAGGGGATTTAGTCAAATATTTGATACAGTGAATTGAACGCTTATTGCCCAAGAAAATTATCTGAATTTTTCTATGAAACTTAGGGATTGTTCAAATTTAAATCTTGGTGATTTTAGGGAAAATTGAAAAAGGCTA
>JBDNIP010000166.1:0-2013 GCA_041688245.1 Algoriphagus sp. | reverse complement strand
TTCAAGAACTGGATAAAAAAAGGCAAGCCATTGGATGGCTCGCCATTATCATTTTTATTATTTGTTTTTCTCCGAGACCTTTTATTATTTAGGCACTTATCGGGATACTTTACATGTTACGGTAAGCAATTATTCCGCCCAAAGTGTTTCTCACCTGAGTAAAACCTTTAGACGTCAGGAAATTTTTGGCGTTCCCACTTCGTGCACCAGATCTGCAATGAATAATGATCTCGGAATCCTTAAACTCTTCTAACTCGTCCAATCGATTTGGTAATTCACTTAGCGGGATGTTTTTCGCGTTAAGATTATCCTCTTCATATTCCCAATCCTCCCGGACATCTAGAAACACAAAATTATCTTTATTGTCTAATCTTTTTTTGAGGTCTTGTACTGTAATATCTTCCATATGTTTATCTAACTAGTATTCTGAATGATTCAATTTCTTTAAAATTACTAACGTTGAGAACATAAATCCCTGAACGTTGGCCTTTAAAATTAATAATTTCTCCTTTGGTTGTAAGTATGCGCTCTAAAAATATCTCCCGACCAAAAGAATCAAAAGTTCTAATTTGGCTGAATACGCCCTCAACATTTAAATAGCTTTCTACGGGATTAGGATAAATTCTGAGCTTTTCACCAGGGATCTCAACTTCGACAAAAGGTGCACCTAGGCTTATGTGAGGACGAATCATTAAAGAACCTTTTACCTCTTTATTTTGAACCCACGCACCTGCTACGTTGTAAAAAATCTTTTCCCCAAAATCATTGGTTTTGTCTAGCCCCACAAAAATGAAATCATCTGTGAATTGAGCAAATCCAATGTAAAATGGACCATTGACTTTAATATTAGTATCTAATGAAAAATAGAGAAACTGTTCATCCGCCTCTTTTACTGGTATCAAGGCATCTTTTCTAAAAATTGGCTTTTCATTCAAATCTTTCCAAACCAGTATATCAACTGCTTGATTAGCTTGTCTTGGATTAGTGAAGTTGATTGAAATACCCTTCAAATAGACTTCGCTTGGAGTAGTGTATTGAACCGCCAAGAAACCCGAACGCTGGTTTATCCCAGCTGCGTAGTCGGCAGAACCGTTGTCATAAGCAAAAAAATCACGAAGGGGAAAATAAGTTTTTACCTGATCGTTGTCTCTAAAATCCACGTTTAGATGTCGTGTTGTATCAGATCCATTAATTTCGAAAAATAGGCCATCACCACTCGTCAAGGATGTACTGATCTCCAACTCTGAATTGGTTTCTGGAATAGGTATATTCGCTAGCGTTCTGCTTTCAAAGCTTCTTCGCTCATTGGAATTTGGTACAGGGTCAAATGGTGTATTTTCATTGATAGGCAAAACCAGTTGAGACGTTGTATCACCAATAGCGATACTGTACTCCATAGCTCGGAACCGATTTTCTAGGTTTAAAAATTCATTTGAAACAGTTGACCAATTTTGACTGCTATTTGCTAAAAGTTCTCGTGGATATGCGCCAAAATCTCCTAACCGAAGCCGATTTCTTCTGGTTAAGCTACGATCTCGAAAAGTCTGATTAGCAAAATTTTGGCTAGTATTTAGAAAAATATAATCAATCAGCCAGCTGTCAAATGGACCTGAAAGTCTTCCTTTGGTGAAGAAGCGGAACTTGAATTCTGCATGCTGAAATCTCGAGTCTATTTCAATGACTTCTTGTTGAAACGTAGTTCGATCCAATAATACTCCCCCGGTTTGACTCCAAACGGTAGACCAAGTATTGTCAGCATTTAAAAATTCAAGGATTAATAGATCATTTTCATCCGGTAACTCTCCCCGTCCGCCTAATTGCCAAAAGAAACTAAGATAAAGTGAATTTGAAATCGTTGTGTTAGAAACAGAAAGATCAAAAGGTTTAGAGGTTATTTTATCTGCATTACCTTGTTCCGTCTGTTGGACAGAATAGGGGGTACCGTTTTCGTCCACTCCGTCAAATAATAGCATTCCTATGCTGGGTGCATTGATTCCAATAGTTTCTGTATAA
>JBDNIP010000165.1:0-3307 GCA_041688245.1 Algoriphagus sp. | reverse complement strand
GTTTTGGATAAAATGAAGCCGAAATTCATTGAGCAAGCTTCTGCCAAAGGCCATGATGCTAAAAGATTGGCTAAAATCTGGACTGACTGGGAAGCTTTTGCTTCTTACGCATTCAACAAGTCGCACTCGACTTGCTATGCTTGGATCGCATACCAGACTGCTTATCTGAAAGCGCACTATCCGGCAGAGTATTTGGCTTCGGTACTGAGCAATAATATGAATGACATCACCCAAGTGACGTTTTTCATGGAAGAATGTAAGCGTGCTGCAATTCCAGTGCTGGGTCCGGATGTCAACGAATCTAAAAGTGGCTTTATAGTCAACAAAGCTGGTGAAATCCGCTTTGGAATGGCTGCAATCAAAGGTGCAGGTTCAGCCGCCGTGGAGGAGATCATTAAGGAACGTGAGAAAGGGGGCGTCTTCAAAAACATATTTGAATTTGCAAAGCGAGTAAGTTCAAAAGCTTTAAATAAAAAGACGATGGAAGCCTTGGCAATGGCTGGAGCTTTTGATTGCTTTCCAGCGCATCATCGAAGACAATACTTGGAAGCAGCAGATGGGGATATTTCTTTGATCGAGAAAGCCACAAAATACGCTCAGAAAATCCAACAAGAGGCAGATTCTGCGCAGGTGAGCCTTTTTGGCGGTGGCTCGGGAAGTATGGCTGTTCCCATGCCGACTGTAGCACCCATGGAGCCTTTCTCTCAACTTCAGCAGCTAAACATAGAAAAAGAAGTAGTGGGATTATATATTTCAGGGCATCCATTGGACCAATACAAACTGGAAATCGAATCCTTCACCAATGCTTCCTTACCTGATCTGACTGACCTCGACAGCTTGCGAAATCGAAGCGATATCAAGTTGGCTGGTTCAGTGCAGAGCTTTGCACATCGAACCACTAAAAATGGAAAACCATTTGGTACGTTGACTTTGGAGGACTATGCAGGATCATTCACCTTTTTTCTCTTTGGTGAAGATTATGTCAAATTCAAAGAATACTTCATGTCTGGTTGGTTTGTATTCCTGTCAGGAAAGGTCGAACCCAAACGCTGGGCAGAAAACGAGTTGGAATTCAAGATCAACAGCATTATGCTGCTTAGTGAGGTCCGGGGCAAAATGGTAAAAGGAATCCGGCTAAATATAAATTTGGATGACTTGAGCTATGATCTGATGGAAAAATTAGAAGCGATCACTTCGAAGTACAAAGGCGAGGCAAAGCTTTATTTTGACGTGATCGATCGGAAGGAAAATATCACTCTCGAGCTTTTTTCGAAGAAATTCTCCATTGATCCGAGTGCGGAGATGATCAAAGAATTGACACAGATTCCAGAAGTGATGTACAAGGTGGTTTAAAAATTAAAAAGCGCTAATTCAAATTAGTAAATAAATAAGATTAGGAGGAAGCTTTCGTTTATACTAATTATACTTTAATCGTAAAAAAGCTGATTTACCTTCCTCTCCTATTCTTTTTATTGCTAGGTGCTTGTAATGAACTGGAATCTCAGATCGAAGAGCCTGTCTTAGATTCCAATGTCATCAAGTTGAGTAGTATACTTGCCGGAGAGCTTTTGCCAGCCAAAGGAAAAATAAAAATTAAATCCTATTTCTATTCTAATCCCAATAAAGCTAAGTTTATCACGGGTTGTTTTTGCGATCAAACTGGGAACCCAATTGTAGAAGTGTCCCAAAATAATGCCGGCATTCTAAGTGCCTATCTATCAAATTACTTTGATAGCAAAGGCTTGATCACTTCTGGCAAAGTATTTCAAGTTGGCGATTTTGGGTTGATCTTTTTCAATACTCGCTAATACGTGTACAATACTTCAGGACTTTTAGCACCTGAGTTGCGGGGGTCTGGAATAGCTTTCACAACTTGGGTGCAGAATACCTACGATGAACAGGGAAGAATAAAAAGCACTTGCGGAAGGGTGAGAGGTGAGGGGAATTTGTCTGAATTTATTAACTCAGACAATCCCAACAAAATTAATGAGGGACATTTGTATTATAATCACAGCGCTCGCGCTCCTTATTATTTTTTAGTTTATGAGTATGACTTAGCTGGCAATCTAATTGCAAAAAAGCCCAGCGGGCAGAAGGGTCCGGGCGACTCGTTTATGAGCTTCAAATATAACGGTCAAAATCAATTAGCGGAGGAAACCTTGTACTCCCTTCAATTTGGTCATCAAGTAAGAAGCAAATCGACTTATTCTTATTAGGAATAGTAGCTGGTTTTTTATTTGCTTTGGAACTTATTAAACTTGGATTCCATTTATAACCTATAATTTGAAAGCTAAAATATTAACCAAAACATAAAATGACAAAAGCAATAGAAATCACCGACGCAAATTTTGAAGAAATCATAAAATCTGAGCAACCAATCTTGGTTGACTTTTGGGCAGAGTGGTGCGGGCCTTGTAAAATGATTGGGCCAGTAGTTGAAGAACTTGCTGGTGACTATGAAGGAAAAGCAATAATCGGTAAAGTAGATGTTGATTCCAACCCTGCTGTAGCGCAAGCTTTCGGAATCCGTTCTATTCCCACACTTCTCTTCTTCAAAGGTGGAGAGATCGTAGACAAGCAAGTTGGTGCAGTACCAAAATCTGTGCTTTCCCAAAAACTGGATGCACACCTGTAAGTCAAAAGCTTAGAATTAACTATACCTAATTGGTTCAAGTCTAGCGACTTGAACCTTTTTTTCTTACAGGCATTTGATCGAGAAGAAAACAGCACTTTCTCGAAGAAGAACTGAGTAATAACTAAAAGACAATTGGTTAAATTTTTCAAAATTGAATCTTTACGTCATAATTCTAAAGCTGAATATATCCTGGTACTTCTTACATATGGGCTTAGGTATTGTTCAATTTCCTCATTGCGATTCCTAATTCATTAATGTTTTTTTTACCTTCACCGAGCTATGGCAGAAACCTTAATTACCCTTGTTGAATTTTTTGAGCTTCGCAAAAGATTTCCATTAATTGATGCACGAAGTGAGGGCGAGTTTGCCCAAAGTCAAATCCCAAATGCAATCAATATCCCGATTCTCAACAATGAAGAGCGAGTAATCGTAGGTACGCTCTACAAAGAAAAAGGGAATGAAGTGGCTACTTTGAAAGGGTTCGAATTGGTAGGGCCTAGATTTCATGAAATTCAAAAATCTGCTTTAGCAAAGTTTCCAAATAAAAAAATTCTTATCTACTGTTGGCGTGGAGGAATGCGAAGCCAGATTCTTTCATGGCTGTTGACCATGGTTGGCTTTGAAGTTTGCCGTCTTCAAGGTGGATATAAAACCTACCGAACCTATAGCTTT